>JBFWWA010000303.1:0-6266 GCA_050246455.1 Planctomycetaceae bacterium | reverse complement strand
CATCAGTTACGTCCGCCGTCTGATCCAGGCGACGCGCCAGGAAGACGCCCTCTCGGTTGGAGCAAGCCCGCGCGCCGGGCTGATGCTTCTGATGGGATCGAAGAGCCTCGCCCGATTTGCAGGGCGCGACTTCGTCACTCCCGACGACGTCCACGGCGCGTTCTATCCTGCCCTCCGGCACCGCGTGGTGCTGAGCGCGCACTCGGAGCTTGAAGGGACGAAAACCGACGACGTGCTCGGCATGATTCTCGAATCGGTCGAGGTCCCGCGATGAGCTTACGGCCGGGGCGAAATCTCGTCCGGATCGGTGCCGGCGCAGCCGTGGTCAGCGCCGTGGCCTTTTTTGTGCCGGCCGTTTCGTGGCTGCTTGTCGCGGTATTGCTCGCCGTGGCGGGGTTGGGCGTTGCCGACTATCTCTGGTTGCGGCAGCATCGAACAGATCTCGAAGTGCGGCGCGACCTCCCGCTCGTCGTCGGGCGCGAAGTTCCCTTCGACCTCGTTCTCCATTGCGAGAACAAGGGGACGTCCCCGATTCAGGCGGAAGTTCGCGACGTCCTGCCCGTTGAAGCCGTCCCGTCGTTCTGGTCGGAGGCGCTCCGGCTGGAAGCGGGGGAACCGTCGCGAGAACTGAAGCAGTCCCTCCGCATTCCGACGCGCGGCACCTACGAGGTCGGGCCGTTCTGGATCTCGCTGGCCGGACAGTTTGGAATTCTCGAAGCGCAGTTGAGCCTGGATACCGTCAGCAAGATCAAGGTGCTCCCCGAAGGGCTTGTCGCGAAGGACGACCTGTCGCAGAACATTGCCGCCGAGATACAGATTCTTGACCGGAAGTCCCGCTCCCGCCGCCGGAGCGCGGGGACCGAGTTTGAATCGATCGCCGAGTACCGTCCCGGCGACGATCCGCGCCGCATCGACTGGCGATCGACGGCCCGCATGCGTCGGCTCGTCATCCGCCGCTTTCTCGTCGAACAGCATCAGGACGTCATGCTCCTGATCGATTGCGGACGTCTGATGGGAACGAGCGCCGGCCACGGAACAAAGCTCGACCGCGCGGTCGATGCCGCGTTGCTCCTGGCACGTGTGGCCCTCACAAACGGCGATCGCTGCGGCGTGGCTCTGTTCGACAGTGAAGTCCTTGGGTACCTCCCGCCGCGTTCGCATTCGTCGTCGTTCGGTTCGATCGTCGATTCGGTTTACGACGCGAAATCGCGCTGGCAGGAGACCGACTTCACGCCGGTCTTTGAACTGCTGCAGACCCGTCAGCAGAAACGCTCCGTGATTATCGTCCTCTCGGATCTCGCGGACGAGGAAACGAGCCGGCGGATGCTCAGCTCGCTTGTCAGCCTGACGAAGCGGCACGTCGTCATCTTCGCGGCGCTGCAGACCCCGCTTCTGCTCGACGAGACACGGCAGCCGCTTACGGACTCGGTGGGTGCGGCGCGGCAGGCTGTCGCCTACCGACTTCTGCGCGAGCGGGAGCGAACCCTCCATCAGTTGCGAAGGGGCAACGTGCGGGTGCTCGACGTCGAGCCGAGCCGGCTGACCGTTCCACTGATCAATCAGTATCTGGAACTACGGTCCCGGAACGTCGTTTGATCCGCCGTTCCATCGCGAAGCCATGTGCGATGTAGAGTCCCCAGAAGACGGCCGTCCCGGCGGCGAACGTCAGCCGCGCCTCGGTCGAGAGATGACTTTGCCGCAAATAGCTTTCGATGATCGCCGCGCAGCACAGCATGATTCCGACCCCGGCCGCAATGCGGATTCCTTCATTCCCCGCATCCACAAGGCTCGCACCGCGGGTTTTGAGGCCGGGGCTGATGACCGACATGCCAAGCATGAGGCCGATTCCGCCGCAGAGCATGATCGCGCCGATCTCCGTGATGCCGTGCGGAAGTATCCACGCCCAGGCTTCCGGTCCGACTCCCGCCTGCGTATGTACGGCCATGAACGCGCCGATGATCATGCCGTTATAGACAACGAGAAAGACCGTTGGCACGCACGCGAGGACGCCGAGCCCCATCGAAACGAGTCCGACCTTGAGATTGTGCGAGAACAGAAACGACGCAAACAGAAACTTGTATCCATCGTCTGCATCGCGATTGGAGCGAAGCATTTCGAGGAGCTGTTCTTTCGTCGCGCCGGGTTGACGGGTCTCTCCGGCCGGAAGAAGGGCATGGGCGGCAAGCGCGTCGTTGCTCGTCGCGTAGTAGGCGAGAACGGCTCCGGACAACAGCAACAGCGCGGAGGTGAGGTGGTACTTCCACCCCCGTGCAATCGATTGCGCGAAGCCGTTGCGCAGAAAATCGCCGATTCCCGCGAGCACCTTCTGCCGCGGCGGGAGGTAGATCAGGGAATGCGCAGCCCCCGCCAACTGATTGAGATACGTTGCAAGACGCGCATCGCGCGAACGCGAGCGGACCTGCGCAAGATGAACCGTCACGCGGCGGTAAAGCAGGTCGAGCCGGCTCAACTCTTCGGGAGAAAGCCTTTTGACCGATTTCCGCGCCCGCGCGAGGAGCGATTCCAGCTCGTCCCAGTCGGGCTTATTGCGTGTGACGAAATCGGTCATTATGGTATTGAGTCGCGCCGACTGCGGCGGATCGATCAGAATTTCGCGGGCTGAGCGTCCGGCACGCCCACCCTCACCAGTTTGCAGACAGGTTCTCGGAATGGCCAGTCCGATCCGGTTCGAGACCCCGGAAAATGTGCAAGTTGCCTACGAGCCCGCCGGACTCGGGACCCGCTTCTCGGCATGGTTGCTCGACTCCGTCTTCGTGACTTTCGTCACGATCGCATTATTCTTCGTCGTTGCATTCCTCCTTTCCGCCGCGGCCGTACCCCTCGAACAGATGCTCGACCGGTTCGATCCTGAAGACAAAGTCGATCCGATACAGATCCAGGGTTACGTCATTGACGCGATGATTCTGATCTGGGGATTCGGCAGCTTCTTTTATTTCACGCTCTGCGAGCTCTTCCTGCGAGGACAGACAGTCGGCAAGAGGAAGATGAAGGTGCGCGTCGTGAAAGTGAACGGCTTCGCGCTCGATCCCGGCAGCATCTTTCTCCGCAACGTCTTCCGCATCATCGATCAGATCCCCATTGTGTGGATCGTTCCCGTTCTTTCCGCGCGCAGCCAGAGGCTTGGCGATATGGTGGCCGGAACGGTCGTTGTCGTGGAAAGTCAGGAAACTCTGACCGACACCCGTTCAAGGCTTCTCGCGCGCCCCGTTTCGGAAAGCCGGTTTCGCTTCGATGCGTCGATGCTCGCAAAAGCGACGCCGACCGATATCGACGCGGTCGAGCGAATTCTCGACCGCTGGGGGCAGCTGAAGCCATCGCAGCGCGACGATCTCGTCAACAGGGTGGTGATTCCGATCGTTCGGCGCATCGGCGCGACCGAGCCCGAGCCGGCCGACCGCCTCGAGTTCCTCGAAAACTTCCTCGCCGCCGTCTACCGCCGCGACATGCGCCGACTCGGTTAGAGTCACGCACGTCGCGGAGGGAGTCGTCAAACAGCTGCAAACAAGGCAAGGTGCAACAGCTGTTTCTCATGCACCAGCGCCGTGCCGAGGCTCTTCGAACCCTTCAGCTCGAAGTGTGAACCGATGCCGATCTTCGCGCCGCTCGGCGCCGGCCGTTGAAGTTCGTCAGCCATCGTCTGCAGAAGGTCGGGTATCGAATCTCCGGTGTCCGGCTTCAAGTACCGGCTGGCCATCAGCGCCCCGGGGACGATTCGCTTCCAGAATCTCTGAAGCGTTTCAGGTTTGTCGAAGAGATCGACCGATGCCAGCTTCCCCGCGATGACGACCGCAAGCCCCACCGCCCCGTCCGGACACGACAGCTTTTCGAGCGAATGGTCGATCGATTCCCGGGAGGACCGAAATGCCTCGCTGTACGAGTTCGTTTCGCTCGGGCAGTTCGAGGCATGCAGCATTCGATCAACATGCGACCAGACTTCCCCCTGATCCGCACGCACTTCGCCCGACGCTTTGAGGCTCGCGCCGGCGCTTCGCGCCATACGGCTTCGCAGTTCGGGATCGCAGAAGTCGCCGACCTGCGCTTCGGCGGAGAACCGCTGCCAGCGGCCTCGCTCGACGCAACTGACCGGGATCTTCGTCACCGACTGCGCGGCCAGGAGAATGCTGATGTTGACCACCCGGTTCTGCTTGCAGCCGATGAGTGTTGTGCCGTCCGGAAGAAACAGCGGCAGCTTTGCTTCGTTGATTACCGTCATCTGGGGAACGGAGCCGCTCTCCGTCACTTCCATCACCCGTGCCAGCTTCTGTTCAATAGCCTGCTCGAGCGTCAGATATTCCAGCTGCGGTTCGGCACGCTGCGCGGACGTGGTCCGCCACTTGAGCGGAATCAAGGTCATGCGTTCGTCGGTTTGCCGCTCGCCGAGTTCCAGCTGGTCCACAAGTTCTGCGAATGCGAATGTCATTTCCAAGCCTTTCTGAAGATGTCTGGTTGGCCGACCAGAATGCCGGCATCCTTACACTCCTCAACGGCGGAAACGGCCCGCCAGAAATTTTTCGGATTTCAAAAACTCGGTCGTGCGCCACTTTTTGCGACCGGACGCGGTACACTGGCAGTTCGGAACCGCTGGAGTGCGAAAAAATCGATGGGTGACGAAATCAACCCGACAACATGGCTCGGTCTTCTGAAGGCAGGCGACAGCCAGGCTGCGCAGCGGCTGTGGGAGGCCTATTTCGAGCGGCTGGTCGGGCTTGCGCAGCGAAAGCTTTCCGGCATCCCGACACGTGCCTTCGACGGTGAAGATATTGCCTTGGCGGCTTTCGACAGCTTTTATCGAGGAGTCAGGAAGGGGCATTTCCCGGAGCTCAACGATCGCAACGATCTCTGGCAGATTCTCGTGATGCTTACAGCCCGGAAGGCGATCGATCAGAAACTGCACGAACGCCGCGACAAACGCGGCGGAGGGCACGTTCGAGGCGAATCGGCATTCGACGGACGCGACGATCTGCAGCGCGGAATTGAACGCGTGATTGCGTCCGATCCGACGCCGGAGTTCGCGGCCGAAGTCGCCGAGGAATTTCGCACGCTGCTGCAGCAACTCGGCGACGACGACCTCCGCCGGCTTGCCGTTGCGAAGTTCGAGGGGCATTCGAACGAAGAAATTGCCCGGCAGCGGGGGATCAGCGTGCGCAGCGTGGAACGAAAACTGGCAGTTATTCGCGGGCTCTGGAAGGAAAAGCTGCGATGAGGTTCTTCGGTAACAGCCAAAGCTTGTCGATCGCAATGCTGCAGGAGATCGACCAGATTTGTGATGCGTTCGAAGCGGCGTGGCGGCGCGGCGAACGACCGGTCGTGAAAGACTACATTCCCAACTGGACCGGGCAGGAGCGTGACGTTCTTCTGCGGGAAATCCTCGCCCTGGATGTCGACTACCGGATGCGGCGCGGCGAGATGCCGGACGAACAGGAATACACGAGCGGCATCGCGAACTCCGCACACATCGTCGCCGAGCTGTTTCGTCCTATTCCGAAGAATCGCGAAACGGTCGTCGAGAACCGGCCAACCCGGTTCGACGGCGGTGGTCCCAAAGATTCGGCAGGGCGTCCCAGCCCACCTTCCGGCAGTTCGGTCGATCCGAACATCGGTCGAGTTGTCGGCAATTTCCAGATTGTTTCGTACCTGGGTGGTGGGGGGATGGGAGCGGTCTACCGCGCCCGCCACACGATGATTCAATGCGAACGCGCGGTGAAAGTGCTGCAGCCCGCGCTCGCCAGCCACGCGGATGCCGTCCGCCGCTTCCTGCGTGAAGCGCAGGCGGCCATCGACTCGCTCAATCATCAGAACATTGTCAAAGCGTTCGACGTCGGAATGGATGGCAAGGAAGTTTACCTGGTCATGGAGGTCGTCGACGGTGAGGACCTCGCGCGCACCGTCGGCCGTTCCGGTCCGTTCCCCGCAGAGAAGGCGGCCGAACTGATCGAGTACGCTGCGAACGGTCTGGCTGTCGCCCACGCCGCCGGCTTCGTACATCGCGACATCAAGCCTCAGAACCTGATGCTGACGCGCGACGGCGTCCTCAAGATCCTCGACCTCGGCCTGATCCGTCTCCTCGAAGACCCCGACGAGAAAGAGAAAACCGCCGAGGCGGCGCAATCCGGTTCGCTCGCGCCGATGTCGATCTTCGCGTCGCAGCTCACCGACGGCCGGGCAATCCTGGGAACGCTTGCCTACATGTCTCCCGAACAGGCACGCAGTCCCGGCGACGCGGACGGGCGCAGCGACATTTACTC
>JBFWWA010000302.1:0-6267 GCA_050246455.1 Planctomycetaceae bacterium | reverse complement strand
ACACCGTCACAATCACGGTGCACGACACCGATCATCCGGGAACGCGACCGTTCGGCGCGGAGTTCCAGATCAAGGACGAGATCTACCAGTACTATCACTGGCAGCCGGAAAAGGTCCGCGTCCTGATGAGCCTCAATATGGAGAAGTGCAACCCGAAGAAGCCCTACCAGGTGCCGGTCGCGTGGTGCAAGGAAACCGGTGAGGGAAAGATGTTCTATACGAACCTCGGGCACAATGAAGCGACCTGGACGAACCCGACGTTCCTGAAGTCGATTGAAGGGGCGGTCCGCTGGGTAGCGGGAATCGAAACGGGCGACGCGACCCCGAACCCCGAGGTCTCCAAGGCAGAAGAAGCGAAAGCGAAAGCGGCCGCTCCCGCCGAAGAGAAGAAATAGCTCGAAGTGACAGGACGTGTCCGGGCGCTGCCCTCATCATTCGACGATCGGGCGCATCTCGCACTCGCATTCGCCATTGAGACGGCCCGGCGCGTCCACCTCGACGAAGCGCTTGGTCCATTCCAGGGCCTCGGCGGGCGTGCTGAACTGAAGAATCGCGTAGCCGGCGACGAGTTCCTTGGTTTCGGCGAACGGGCCGTCGGTCACGATCCGCTTCGTGCCGGAGAACTGGACGCGCGCCGCGTGGGAACTCGGCATGAGCCCTTCGCCTCCGAGCAAGACTCCCGACTTCGTTGCTTCTTCAAGGAAGGCCCCCATGGCCGTGAGTGCTTTCTCGTCGGGCATGACTCCCGCTTCCGTGTCTCGGTCGGCCTTCAGCATTCCGAGGTAACGCGTGGTTCCCGGCTTGCGAACGGGGGGACCGGCCGACTGCATTTCCTCTTCCTTTTCTCGCCATCCGCCCGGCTGTTCGGCGGGGTCCACCGGGAAATCGGTCAGTTCGAAGAGGGGCCGCACATCCACGCTGCCAGATTCAAACGGCATGCGCTTCGCCCATGCGACGGCTTCCTCGAGTGAAGCGGCACGGATCATGCAGTAACCCGCGACGAGTTCCTTCGTCTCCACGAAGGGGCCGTCGGTGACTGTGAATCGCCGGTCCTTGTAATGCACTCGCTTCCCGTGCGCACTCGGCAGAAGCCGGTCGGCAGCGATCAACACTCCGGCGTCTGCGACATCTTCCAGGAACTTGGCCGCTTCCGCGTTAAACGCCTCGTCGGGAAATGTTCCCGCCTCGAATTCCGGGGTTGCCTTCACGATCAACATGTAACGTCTCATCGCCGGTTCTCCGATTGGCTCGAGGCGCACCGACACTCCGCACGCGCGAAATCGTCCGTAGACCAGCCCTTTGCCACAGAATAGTCGTTCGCCGGACGACAGAATCGACAGTCGATCGACAATTCCGGCCGGATTTTTCCGTGCGTCCACGTAAGCTGCGGCCGGGCAACGCGTTCAGGAGATCGATGGCCTATTGCCGATGGCAAACGCGAAGCGGCTCCCCGCGATGGGTGCAGAGAGCCGCTGGCGGTTCCCGTGCTGTTTGCGTGATCTGAAACCGATGCAGCGCCGAAGTCGTTTGCGCGCGATTGCATTGATTCGCGCTCGACTCGTTCAGGTCCCTAAGACGACTGGTTCGCGGCTTTCCACAAATTGAGGGTGATATGGGCTTGGCCCTGATGGTGCGCTTCGTGCCAGGCGATGATTTTGAGAATCGTTCCGAGTGTCCAGCCCCGTTCCTGGAACGCTTCGGGAATCGTCCCCAGATTGTCGTCGGAAAGTGAAGCGAAGGTCTCCTTGAGGTGTTTTCGGCCCGTTTCCAGCACTTCGCGGATTTGAGCGACAGTCGGAATATTGTCGTCCGGAGTGCTCCCTCCCTTGAAGCGGGGGACGAGGTCGGAAAACGCGGGCTCGATTCCGCGAAGTCGAGCGGTACCGAAAAGCTCTTCGGTGATCCCGATATGCATAAGCTGCCAGGCGATGTGCGCACGCCCCGGACCCGGCCGCCAGCCGAGAATGGCCTGCGGATCGGCCTGTTTGGCGATATCGTCGAGCGTTGCGAGGGTGCGACCTCGATTGAATTCCCACATTTCGATCGACAGACTGATGACGCTCATGAATTCACCTTTTGGGGTATGTTCTGTGCCGCTATCTGTATCTCGCCTGTCAGCATATTCGAGCGGCAATTGATCCGCTACAGTCGCCCCTTCGCTACACTTGAACCTGAGCCCTTTCGATCCGCCTCGGCAGTCTGATGACACCACGCGTCGCCTCGTACCAGCAAGCGATCGACTTTCTCTTCGGCCGCGTCAATTATGAGCGGGTGCACGATCGCGCGTATTCGTTGAACGACTTCAAGCTCGAACGGATGCGGAAATTCCTCGAACTGCTCGGTAACCCGCAGCAGCGAATCCCCGTGGTCCACATTGCCGGGACGAAAGGAAAAGGCTCGACGGCGATCATGATCGCCGAGATTCTCTCGGCCGCCGGGTATCGCACCGGGCTGTTTACATCGCCGCACATCTCCGCGTTCGAGGAGCGAATGACCGTCGGCGGTGTGCGCCCTGAGCCGGCGATGCTCGTCGACCTTGTGAACCGGGTGCTCGACGTCGTGAATGAACTCGACGAGACTCCCGATCTCTCGCCGACCTATTTCGAGATTGCGACAGCGCTCGGCTGGCTGTATTTCGTCGATCAGAAGGCGGAGATTGTGGCTCTCGAAGTCGGAATGGGAGGGCGACTCGACTCCACGAACATCTGCCGTCCCGTCGTGACGGTGATTACGTCAATCAGCCGAGACCATACCGCCTTTCTCGGAAACACACTTGCCGCGATTGCTGGAGAAAAGGCGGGAATCATCAAGCCGGGGGTTCCTCTCGTCAGCGGAGTTCTCAACGACGAGCCGCGCGACGTCATTCGCTCCAAGGCGGAAGCAATGGGCATTCCGCTGTTCGAGCTGGGAACAGACTTTCGGTTCGAGACGTTACGTGATGGGCAGCCTGACCAGTCCCTCCTCGGTCATTCTCCACTGACCCGCTTGAGTGCACGGATCCAGACGTTCACCCGTGATTCCCTCGTGCTGCAATTGCCGCTGGCTGGTGAGCATCAGGCGGCGAATCTGGCGGTCGCGGTCTGCGCGATCGACCTGCTGCGCAACGACGGCTGGCAGGTCTCGGACGAGGATCTGCATGCCGGGCTTTTGGCTGTGCGCTGGCCGGCTCGAATTGAAGTCGTCTCGGTTCAACCGACGGTCATCGTCGATGCGGCGCACAATCTCGCGTCGGTGCAGGCACTCGTGAAAACTCTCAACAGCGATCTGAGGAGAACCGGGAAACGGCTTCTGATATTTGCAGGAACGAAGGACAAAGACGTGCCGGACCTGCTGGCGGCACTACTTCCGGAGTTCGATGTGGTCATTCTGACGAAGTATACGAGCAATCCCCGCGCGATGGACGTCGAAGATCTGGTCGAGATTGCCGAACGACTCGGCGGCCCGACGCTCCGCGTTGCGGCGGATCCTGCATCGGCGTGGGAACTCGCGAAAGAGCTCGCCGGTCCGGATGATCTGGTGTGCGTGGCGGGGTCGTTTTTCGTTGCGGCCGAAATCCGGGAAATCGTCATAGCAGAAAAAAAGCATCTGCCGGAGAAGATGTCTCCGGCAGATGCGACTTGAGGTTGCGGAATCGATTGACGACGAAAATCGGCGGATTGCTCGACGTTACCTCCCGCGCTTGCCGCCGCCCGGTTTCCGCCGGGGGTTGTCGCCGCCGCCTAGACCAAACCTTCGGTCCGCGTCTTTGCCGTCTTCTTCGGCTTTGTCGTCGTCGTCGCGCTTGCCGACTCCCCCTTCCGCGCGTGCCTTTTCCTTGCTGAGCGCGTCTTTGATGTCTTCAAACGGCCGATTCTGGAAGTCCAGTTTCTTTTTGGCCTCTGCGTGAGACGATTCGAGCGAAAGCTGATCGATGGGAATGAGATCGCCCATCTTATTCATGACCAATGCCTGATCGGTAATTCCGACCGGTTCTTTCGCATTGGGGGCGAGCTGCACATCCGGATGGAGCGATCTTTCAAACGACGGACGCGGGACGACGTCGAGGAGAATATCGTCGGTCGTGAACTTGAAGTTTTCCTTCTCGAAAGTTCCCGCCATCGGTCGGTTCACATACACGTTTCGGACAGTGCCGCCGAGATACTGGCCGACATTCGTCCGCACCGGAGAATTCACGATCGTTCCGGTTTCGGTCGACCACTGGAAGAGGTCGATCTCGGCGCTGGGGAGCGTCCCCCGCCTGCCGTTGTCGACCTTGTTCACGAAATAGTCGGCATCGCCCGGCACGCGCACCGGAGGCGTCGGTTCGCTCCACTGCGTCTTCCGCAACTGTCCTTCCGCGATTTCCGGAGTGAGCACTTCCTGGACGTTCCGTCCCAGGAACGGGTTGAACAGCACGAGTCGAACGCGATACCGATACGTATTCCCCGGCTGTACTTCAAAGTCGAGATAGCGAAACAGAAGCAGATTTCCAGCGGCAGAAATTCGCGCCTTGATTCGTTCGATCATCTTTTTCTTGTCGTCTTCCGACGAATCGGGATTGGAATCGTTCACAATCCCTTTCAGAAACTCTTCATCGGTCAGTTTCGCCAAGTCGGCGCCGCTGTCGAGAATCTGCTCGCGAATTCCTTCCTGCAGAGTCGCGAATCCTTGTGTTTCGACTTTCTTCTCTTCTTTCGCCTTCTCTTCTTTCAGCTTCGCCAGAAGGACTTCGTTGATTTTCAGCTGGCGTTCGACTTCCTCTTCATCGAGTTCGAACTCGGTTAAGCTTTTGTGCCCTGCGAGCTCGCCCCAGGTACCCACTTCACGGTACGGCAGAGGCATGGTGAAGACGTCGGAGATTACGGCATTGCTGAACGTGTCGTCTTCCCACCCGGATGCTTCCGTCATGACCCCTTTTGCGACCTGAAGGTCGACTGGCTCCCAGGGACCCGTCCAGGGATCAGCAGCGCCGCGAAGGGCTGTTTGTCGCTCCAGCTCGAAACCCTGGAAGCGGATCAGCTTCTCGATTTCTCCCGGAGTTCTCGTCGTGAGATGCATCGCCTTCTCGAGCTCTTTGATCTGGCGATGCAGCGGGAAAACCCCGCGCACGGCAACGAAACGATGCCCGCGTCCCCGGTCGGAGACCGAAGGATCGGCGCGACGGTCTTCGCCGCGCTTTCCACCCCCGCGACGGCGTTGCGGCGTTGCGGCAAGCCTTGCCTGGTCCGCCTTCGCATCGGCGCGCGCCTCGGCGTCACCGCGATTCAAATTCAACGTGATGTTGCCAGCGGCCGATGCTCGACCCGGCGATCGACGCGGTGCGCGGTTGTTCTTCTTCTTGTATTCATCGGGGATATCCTCGTCGGCAGTTGCTTCCCCTTCCTTCTTCGCGGCGGAATCGTTCGTTTCGGCGACAGTCACCGTCCCCTTCTCCGGAAGCAGCGGAATCAAAGCCTGGCCGTAGTCTGCAACCATATTGTCGACCGGCAGCCAGGTCGGTTCGTTAATCGGCTCTTTTCGTCGGTAGAGCGACCACAGAAAGGGAGTGTTCCAGGCGTACTTCGCGCTATTCACCGGGGAGCGCAAGCGATCGAGAATGGCGGCGACGTCCAGTTTCGGCTCGAAGTTTTTCTTGTCGGTGTCCGGCCACTGGCCCGAATTCAGCTCGTCCTGAGCGATCTCCGCTTTCTCGAGCAATTCCTGCGGTGCCTTGTCGTAAGGAACCCAGGTCGTCGAGTACAGCGCGTAGCCGACGAAGAGGGCGATCAGCCCTGCCACGGCTTTCTCGCCATGATCGATGCCGAGCTGTTTGAAATCGATGTTCTTCAGACCGGATGTTGATAGCTTCATATTCGCCTCCACCTTCAGGCAGATTCGCCCGTCGTTCCGTGGATGTTCTATAGACTGACAAAATCCTTCGTTCGATCGACTCGACGACTGCCGACGGCTTTTCAGGAACTCTTGCCGGCGGCTGGCGCGGGAGCGGCAGCCGGTGGTGGCGTCGCTTTCGGCGCCTCGGCCGGTTTTGCTCCAGCTCCTGCCGGAGCGGCGTTAGCCGGTGCCGGCTGAGCCGGCGGCGCTGCTGCCGGCGTTCCCTTTTCCGGCGCTTTCGCAGGCGCGGCTGCGGGTGCAGCTCCTGCCGGATTCGAAGTCGGAGCGGGCGCTGCCGAAGGTGCCGCAGTTCCGGGCGCTTTGGCGGCGGGTGCCGCGGCTCCCTTTTGCGCGCTTTCAATGGCGGCGTTCGTTCCACCCGGCGGACGATACAGCGTCATCGTACCGGCGACCGCG
>JBFWWA010000301.1:0-6286 GCA_050246455.1 Planctomycetaceae bacterium | reverse complement strand
GACGTGTGCTCTTCCGAACTCAATCAGAACGACTTCGACGCCGCGCCGCGCGGCGGAAATGAGCGCGGTGAGCATCGACTCATCGGGGACGAAGTAAGGGGTGGTCATGATCAGCTCGCGGCGTGCCGCGTAGATTGCCGTGAGCAAGACCTCCTGAATTCCCTGCAGCTGCTCGCGCGGGCCGGAGGGGAGGACTTGAATGGCCGCGGTTCCTGCGGCAGGTTGTGGACCAGCGTCACCCGTTTTCTGGAGTTTGTCGATGCCGACGTGCGTTTCGAGTTCCCAATCCGCGAGGAAGGTGACCGCGAGCGCTTCAACGGCCGGCCCGCGGATGCGCACCATGGCATCGACCCATTGGCCGACGCCGGACCCTTGTTTGAAATAGCGCGGATCAACAAGGTTCAAACTGCCGGTGTAGGCGACATGGCCGTCGATGACGACGATTTTCCGATGCAGCCTGAGGTCGATGCGGACGAAGAGCGCGCGAAAGATTCCGGTCGGCAGCGCCGGCTGGATGTGCACGCCGCCTTGCTGCATTTCGCGCGCAAGCGGACTGGCGAGAAACGTCTTGCTGCCGACGGCATCGACCAGCACACGGCAGGTGACCCCGCGCGCGGCGGCGCGGATGAGAGCTCGAGCGGCTTCATCCGCATGCCCGCCGAGCGCCCAGATATAGAACTCGAGATGACAGGTACTTTTCGCGGCGTCGATGTCGGCAATGAGCGATTGGAAAACCGCATCGGCCGAAGTGAGCAGTTCCAGTGAATTGTCGGCCAGGGGGGGGATGCCGACGACCGTCGTCGCCAGACGCGCGAGAGGTTCGCACTCTGTTCCTTGCGACGACCAGTTGGTGAATTGCCGTTTGCGGAGTTCGGCGACCCAGTTTTCGTAGGGCTCCCTGAACGTGGCTGACCGCGCGGCCCGTTTGGTGCCGAGCCTCCGCTCCCCGAGGAAGAGGTACACGAACGCGCCGAAGAACGGCAGCATGAGAATTACGGCCAGCCAGGCGAGCGATACCCCGACCGGCCGTTTCCGCATAATGACGCGTGCGGAAAGCCCTGCCCGGATGAACAGGTCGGCCAGGAAGATCGCTGCGGTAGTCCATCCGGCGTGCCACCAGCTCATAGGGAACTCGACGAAAGGAACAGGTGAAGATCGAAGGTCCGTTATTCCTCGGCAAATGGGGAGCGGACGAGGTCTAGCACACTACCACGAGGATGCCGCGGGACCAACATTCCGTTGGATGATGCGGCCCGAGAATCGTTAAAACCGGAATTTCTTCCGGCAGTTATGGAGTTTGCCCCACAGGGAAACTCTTTTTGTCTTATCTATTCTGCCGGACGGTCGATTGAGGATGTGGGGCTGATTCTGCGTCTCGAAACATCCTCTCAGAAGTACCGGCTATGCGTTACGATCTCGTGGTCATTGGAAGCGGACCGGCTGGCCAGAAGGGGGCCATTGCCGCGTCAAAGCTGCACAAGCGCGTCGCAATCATCGAGCGACGTCGTGAAGTGATGGGAGGGGTCTGCCTGCACACCGGCACCATCCCGTCCAAAACGATGCGCGAGGCGATTCTGCACCTCACCGGCTACCGTCAGCGCGCCGTGTACGGCGACGTTTACCGCCGGAAACGTCAGATTACGATGTCGGACCTCCGCCGGAAGCTTTCGCAGGTGACTCAGCACGAACTGGAAGTCGTGCAGGATCAGCTCGAACGCAACGGCGTCGACCTTTACTCCGGGAACGCGCGCTTCGTCGATCCGCACCGGATCGAAATCGATTCGACCGAAGGTCACAAGCAGATTGATGCCGATCATATTCTGATCGCGTGCGGAACGAAGCCGTCGCGACCGGCTCACATTCCGTTCGACGGCAAGCACGTCTTCGATTCCGACGAGATTCTCGGTCTCGATCACATTCCGCGCTCAATGATTGTCGTCGGCGGGGGCGTCATCGGCATCGAGTACGCGATCATGTTCGCGACGCTCGGCGTGCAGGTGACCGTCGTCGACGGCCGCGATCGGCTGCTCGATTTCTGCGACCGTGAAATTGTCGAAACGCTTGTCCATCATGCCCGTTCGCTCGGAATGGTCTTCCGCCTTGGCGAGGAAGTCATCGGGATCGACGTGCTGCCGCAGGGAATGGCCGTTGTTTCGCTCGAGAGCGGGAAGCGATTGATCGGCGAGACGGTTCTGTTTGCGGTCGGTCGCGTGGGCGATACGGACGACCTCAACCTCAAGTCGGCCGGGCTCGAGCCGGACGAGCGCGGACGGCTTTGGTGCAGCGAGAATCATCAGACCTGGGTCCCGCACATCTACGGAGCGGGGGACGTCGTCGGCTTCCCGGCGCTTGCCAGCGTTTCGATGGAGCAGGGACGCCGCGCGATCTGCCATGCATTCGGCGAACCGTACGAACGGTTCCAGCACATGCCGTACGGCCTGTTCACAATTCCGGAAATTTCGATGGTGGGAGACAGTGAAGAAAAGCTGACGCGCGATTGCGTTCCGTATGAAGTCGGCGTTGCGCGCTACCGTGAAATTGCGCGCGGGCACATCATCGGCGACACGAGCGGTTTGCTGAAGCTCCTTTTCCACCGGGAAACCCGCAAGCTGCTCGGCGTGCACTGCATCGGCGAGCAGGCGACGGAAATTGTGCACATCGGACAGGCGGTCATGGCGCACAACGGCACCATCGACTACTTCCGCGATACCGTGTTCAACTACCCGACGATGGCGGAATGCTACAAGGTGGCGGCGTTCGACGGGTTGAACAAGCTCTGTTACGACCGGCTCGTGGAAGTGAACCGAATGTCCGCGCTGAAGAGTGATCCGATCAAGCTCGACGAGCCTGCCGAAGCAGCCACTGTGCTTGCATAGTGTTTCGATCGAGCACAGACACGCGTGCCTGTGCTCCGGTCAACGGGTGATGCTCACCATTCCGCCAGGTCTTCGTCCCGAAGGTCGGTGACGAACATGCAGCCGGGGCTGTGTGTGATCGCAAACGGCGGCCGCGCGGCCGCCAAGACCGCTTGCGGTGTCACGCCGCAGGCCCAGAAGACCGGGACTTCGTCTTCCCGGATCGGGACCGGGTCGCCGTAGTCGGGACGCGCGAGATCCGCGATGCCAAGATCCTCCGCATAACCGACTTGCACCGGCGCTCCGTGCATCGAGGGATACCGCGAGGTAATAGCCACGGCGCGTGCTGCATCGGAACGCGTCAGCGGTCGCATGGAAACAACGAGCGGACCGGCAAACACGCCCGCGGGTTCGCACGGAACCGTCGTCCGGTACATCGGCACATTGATGCCGAGTTCGAGGTGCCGCACGGGGACTCCTTCGGCCAGGAGCGCTTGTTCAAAGGTGAACGAGCATCCGATCAGAAAGCCGACGAGGTCGTCCCGCCAATGTTTCTGAATATCGGTCGGCTCTTCGACGAGCTGCCCGTTCTCCCAGACCCGGTAGCGCGGCAGGTCGGTTCGGAGGTCGCTGCCCGGAGCGCTGTCGTGCGCCGTCGGATCGCCCGGTTCGAGGACCTCGACGATGGGACACGGTTTCGGGTTCGCCCGGCAGAACTGACGGAATTCCGCGGCAAGGTCTCGCGGCAGGACCACCAGGTTTGTCTGAACGAAGCCCGGTGCAAGACCGGAAGTCTGTTCCGTCCATACTCCGCTGCGGCAGCGGGCACGGACGTCGGCTCCGGTAATGAGCTTCGAACGCTGGGTCATGCACTCATTCTAATCGGTGCAGGAATGTCGTGCAGCATTGCGGGGGGCATACGGGGAAGTCTACGATGGAGCGGCTGAAAACCGATCGCCGAACGACTTCACGAACTCACAGAATTTCGACGGGACGTTCCATGTTTCGCATCACACTGATCGCCGCGCTCCTTCTTTCTACGAGTTACGCTGTCGCTGACGAAGTGGAAGAAAACTTCAAGAAGGCGGCAGCCGCGAGCGGTCCGGAATACGTGAAACTGCGGGACGGCCTGGTGCAGTCGGCGCCGGATTCCTTCCTCAAGGAAAAAGCGAAGAGCGGAACGTTCGAGGAAAAGATCGTCTCGGTTTCGGTGCTTGGGTGGAAAGCGAACGGCAAGCTGTACGCCGAGAAAATGTCGGCCCCCACGAACACATCCAAAGCCGGAAACGTTTATTTTGACTGGGCGACGGGTCGGAAGGGGATGGACGGCCCGTTGACGCCGCTCGGCCTGGAGTTGATGTTCAAGAACACGGCGGGAACGGTCGGACAAGGTTCGGGGCAACGCGCGCTCAGTGTCGCTGCGAGACGACCGTCGTTCGAGCACGGCGATCTCCTGTTTGCCTACGTCACGCGCGTCCCGGTCGCAGATGTGGAGGTTGCCAAGCTCACGGCGCAGGTGATCGCCGGGATGCCGCCAACGCTTGCACCGCAGGAGAAGATCATCGAGACGCTGCATCAGCTTGCGAAAGACGAGAAGAACGGCCGGCAGGTGAATGCCGTTCTGGCAACGACTTTGGTCCGTTCTGCCGCCCGTCTGCAACCTGCCGAGAAAGAGAAACTGATCGACAGTCTCGTCTCGGAAGAGGGGCTTCTCAAGTCGCTCGGACCGGAGACGGCGCTGCGCATCGCCGGCGGCACCGGCAGTCCGAAGGCGGCGCTTGCGATCGAGAAATTCCTCCGGGGATCTCGGGAGCCGCAAAACCACGGCTGGGCGTTTTTGCTGCTGCGAAACACCCGCGACGGCTCGGGAACTGAAATCCTGCAGAACTATGCGGGCGACAATTCCCTCCCGGAGGGTGGCCGATTGCTCGCCTTGAACAGCCTCGTTGCCGTGAAGTACCTGCCGAGCGTGGGGGAGACGGCGAAGAAGATTCTGGACGATACCGGCGCGCCGATGCGCGTCCGGGTTGAGGCGATTCGCACACTCGATCAATTGATTCGGGTGCACCAGAACAACAACGAGATCGCCGCGCCGCTTCGCGAAATCGTTCTTGCAACCGATTTCGGAACCACACAGGGGACGACCGAGCATAAGCCGTTCGTCGATGCCGTCAAGAAGGGCGTGCGGGAAAACGCTCCGTGAATGGAGCGTTTTCGCACGGCCGAATCTTCAGCAGTAACAATTTCGGCTTTACGACGACGCGCGCTTCCTTGATGGTGACGTCCACGAGCGGCCGGTCGCTCCGTGTCGGCACATCGCCGATTTTCTTCACGACCTCGAGGCTGGCTGCGTCGGCCGTTTTTCCGAACGCGGTGTACTGCCGGTCCAGGTGAGGAACCCGCTCGAGGCAGATGAAGAATTGCGATCCCGCCGAGTTGGGATCGTTGGTTCGAGCCATCGAGAGGACTCCCGGCTCGTGCGGCGTCGCATTGAACTCCGCTTTAATTGTGTAGCCCGGTCCTCCGGTGCCGGTCCCCTGCGGGCAGCCTCCCTGGATCATGAAGCCTTTGATGACCCGGTGGAAGATGACGCCGTTATAGTGGCCGATCTTCGCGAGGCCGATCATGTTCTTGCAGTGCCCCGGCGCGGAGATGGCGTCCAGGTTGAGTTTGATCAATCCGGCGGAAGTGTCGAGCTCGATCTGATAGTCATTCTTGTCGAAGTCGACGTCTGCAACCGCTTTGTCAACTTCTGCTTTTCGACTGGCTGCCACGAGTCTGTCCTTTCAAAGTTTTGTTCTGCTGTGCAGGATCCGGCCGACAGGGATTCCCGTCTGCCGGGAGTTCGCTCATTCCTCGACGCCGCCGCAACGGTCGACCGTGTCGTTACCTTACACGGAATGCCGGGTCACCGGAATGGTTGCGCGCACCGACTTGCGCGGAACGTGGAGCGTTTCGTTAGCGCGTTCACTGCGGGAGGCCGTAACCTCCGCCGCCGGGCGTTTCGATCGTGAGAATATCGCCGGCATTGACCTGCACTCCGAACTTGCCGCCGAGGTCCGCTTCAGAATTCGTGGCTGCACGGAAAAGCGTGTTACGACCGATTGAACCTGCGGCACCCCCCTCCAGCCCGAACGGCGCGTATTCGCCGCGACGCTCGGAGAGCATCGAGACCGTCAGCGGTTTCAGGAACTCGATGCGCCGCAAGATGCCGTCGCCGCCGCGTTGACGTCCCGTGCCGCCGGAACCGGACCGGATCGAGAATTGATGCACGCGGACCGGGTAGCGGCGCTCGATGACTTCCACATCGGTGAGCCGAGTGTGCGTCATGTGGGTGTGCACAGCGTCGGCGCCGTCGTCCGATGCGGTTGCGCCGCTGCCGCCGCAGATCGTCTCGTAATAGCCGAAGGTGGAATCGCCGAATGTGAGAT
>JBFWWA010000300.1:0-6294 GCA_050246455.1 Planctomycetaceae bacterium | reverse complement strand
CGGTGGCTAAGGTGGCATGAACTCGCGGGTGGGGACTCGCTGCACGTATTGACCTTGCTGATAAACTCCCATGATCCGGCGTTAACGACCCGTATGCAAGTTGTGTTGCCTGACGATTATTTCCCATTCAGGACAACGCGCGCAATCGATGTGAGCGGAGGGCTACCGTCATCGGTCGCTTCGAGAACGACGTGAATTGATTTGCCGGCGGCGACCTGAGGAATTTCGATGGTGATCGAATCTTTCCGTTCATTTTGCAGCGGAATTTCGCCGTCAAACGTCCCGGCGTCGCGATAGATCCACCACCGGTACGACACATGGTTTCCATCCCGATCGCTCGCATGGGCGGTGATGCTGACGGGCAGTCCCGCCTTCGCGGTGCGTTCAATCGGGCGTATTGTGTCGCGTCCGTCGATCTGGATCGTCGGTGCGTGGTTCGCCTCGTCGACGTTCTTCACGCACCAGTCGAGACGAGCCTGAAAGTCGTTCTGGAAATACGTTCGCCACCGCCAGACCGACGCACGCGGATCGAGCTTCTGTTGCTTGCCATCTTCGGTCGGCATTTTATCGGCAACGTCGCGCCACAAGCCGTTCTTCTCGTTGCGGAAGCGTCCGCCGAGTCCGCCCCACTCCGGATGCGCCGGGTCATTGAGGCCGATCGGCCGGAAGAAGAACCAGGAGGGAGTGTCCCCTTCCTTGAGGGCACCGTGCGGGTTCGGATCGGTCCACGTGCGCGCGGGATACAGCGCGCCGAGCGGACCGTGATCCCGCCGCACATGCTGATTCAGCCATTCGCGGCTCGTCGTCGACTCATCCCCCCCAAGATACATTCCGCGATACGCCCCTTCCCGCTTGTCGCGCTTCGGCGCGGATTTGGACAGAACGTAGAACAGCGACGGAAAGTTCTCGAAGATCCAGGGCTGCAGCCGGTCCTGGTCGTCGATATCGAAGACGCGGAGCTGCGCAAGGAACTTCCTGAGCCCGTCGTCGCCACGGTCCTGCCGCACGCGCCAGAGCGCCTGAGCAAGATCGGTCTGACCGCCCCAGATGGTGATGTTGAGCGGACGGGGATCGACCCTGTCCGCCGTCTCGATAATCCAGCGGGATCCTTCGGTGTCGTGTTCCTCTCCAATCCGCTTCAGGCCGCGCTCGGCGTTGCCGGACTTGATCACGCTTCGGAGCGCGTCGACGGGAGGATAACCATCAAGGTGCTTCGCCAGGTTCGGCCGCACTTCGCCGTAGGCGTTGACAATCTGCCGGATCAGATCGGGTCGGGTCTTCGCCTCCTTGAGCTCTCCCGGTGTGCCGGCGGCCGAGGCAATGAGGCCTTCGATTTCGAATTCGTTGCTGTAGAGCATGAGCCGGATCAGCGACTGCTGATCGTCCGGATCGCCGCCGATGTCGGTGAGGACCAGCAGCCGCGGCCGCTCGTCCGCATGCAGAACTTGGCTGCATGGAATCAGAACCCAGGACGCGATCACAAACATGAGCGGCCATAAACGCGCAAGTTTCATCGGTCCTGCCTCAATGCGGAGCTGATTTCGTAAAGCAGCGATTTCACCGCATCCGAATCGCCTGAGCAAGGCCGCCGCAGAGATCCGAGCCGGAAAGCGTCCCTGCGGACGATCGACATCCGCCCCGCGTTCGTGCCATTGTGTCGCCGGAGGCCCGCACTTGGCATAATGGCGGGAACACCTGACACAAGGAACTTACCACCATGAAGTCGCTCAGATTCGCTTCAGTACTCTGTCTGCTTGGTGCTCTCACCTCGGTTCAACTTTCGGCAGACGACGCAGCCGACAACAAGTGGACTCCGCTCTTCGACGGGAAGAGCATTGAAGGCTGGACGGTCCGCGGCGGTCATGCCAAGTACAAGGTTGAGGAAGGGGCCATCGTCGGCACCACCAGCGAGGGAAGCCCGAATACCTTTCTCTGCAAAGGCCCCTACTCCGATTTCGTCCTCGAATTCGAAGTCAAGTGCGACAAGGAACTCAACTCCGGAGTGCAGATTCGCAGTCAGGTCGCCGAGAAGGAAACCCCCGTCTCCTCCCGCCCCGGTGCGAAGATGCGGAAGGGAACAGTCTACGGCTACCAGTGCGAGATCGCCGGCGAATCGGGAACGTCCGGCGGATTCTGGGACGAGGCGCGCCATGGGAAATGGTGGGACGAGCTGAAAGACAAGCCCGCCGCCCGGAAAGCATTCAAGAACGACGAGTGGAACAAGTATCGCATCGTCGCGCAGGGAGATCACATCCGCTCCTGGATTAACGGCGTCGCCTGCGCCGACTTCCACGACAGCACCGACGCAACCGGATTCATCGGCCTGCAGGTCCACGGAATCAAGAAAGGAGACGGTCCGTTTCAAGTCCGGTGGCGGAACATTCGGATTCGCGAGCTGAAGCCGGAAGAGAAGATTGACTGAGCATCGCGCTGGAATCGCCCTTCTCTCGCCCGTTCCCATCCGACAGGGTTCGCCGATGCCTCAATGTCCCTTCTGCGATCATCAGAACACCGCCGTTGCGCGGAATTGCGACAAATGCGGTGCCGAGCTGAGCGCGAACCTCGAAGCCGCTCAGCGCACCGGCGACGACGCCATTTCCGATTTGCTGATGCGCGGCGAACGAATCGAGGCGATCAAGCGATACCGGGAACGAACCGGCGCGGGACTCAAGGAAGCGACGGAAGCGGTCGAAGCGCTCGGCCATTCGCGCACGCGCGTCGGGCCGAGCATTGTCGACCCCGAGTTCGAGCAGCAACTGCTGACGATTCTGGAGCGGGGGAACAAAATCGAGGCGATCAAACAATACCGGGAACGGACCCGGACGGGGCTCAAGGAGGCCAAAGACGCGGTCGAGTCCCTCGCCCGCAGGCATGGCGTGGTCGCTTCACCGAAGGCCGGTTGCAGCGGTGCAGTACTGTTCCTCGTCGCAGCCGGGTGGTGCGCCGTCAAGGTGCTTTCCTGATCGACGGAGGTCCGGGACATCAGGCCGGCTTTTCGGTCGAACGTCAATTCCGGCCGGTACCGCCGGCGAAACGGCACAGCGAACGGTTCGAGGATCGAACAGGCTTGACGAATCGGGCGATTGATCGATAGTTGTGGACAGAGGACGATTCCGATCGGGAGAAGACTCGTGACGGCAAAGTTCAATCGCACGACCGCGGTCCGGGTCTTCATCATCTACGTTCTGTTCTGTTCCGGATCCCATCTCAAGGGGGACGAAGCTTCCGCTAAAGCGAAGCTGGCCGAGCATGGACTCCGCGTGACGTCTACCGGTCTGATCCACGCGGACGACCTCGAGTTTACCAAGGCGATGGGGGAAGTTCCGCGTCTCAAAAGAAAGCTGACCCTCGCGCAGAAATCGCTCGGTGCCGCCGATCTACAGCAGAAACAGCGCGACGACGCCATCCGCAGACTGCGGGAACAGAACGTGGGACTGAGCAAGCAGCTCGCCAACGTCGGCAATGCCGACGTCACGCTGCACAACCGCCTCGTCGGCGCGCTCAACGCGAACATCGGCGAAATGCAGCTGCTCGAGGAGTCGCGAAAGACCTTCGATAAGCAGATGGACGAAGTTCGACGAGAGGCGAACTCCGCGCGCGAGGCGTATGTCGGACGGGTGCTGGAACTCCGGCCGCTCGCCGACAAGGTCGCCCTGCGCTACAAGGACCTCGCGGAAAACTCCGACGTCAAGTCCGCGCTCGCGGAGTTCAACACCGCAGCGAACAAGTCGTTTGAAATCGAGCCGTCGCGCACGTTTCAATCGAGCGTGAAGCGGCTCGAATCGCTCGAGAAATCGATCGTCTCCGAGAAAGTTCCGCTCCGCCGCGAAGGGAACAGTTACTTTGCGTCGGTCGTCATCAACTCGAAGCACGCCCATGAGATGGTCGTCGATACCGGAGCGAGCCTGCTGCTGCTGCCGCACAGAATGGCAGTCGAAAGCGGCGTCGAGTTTTCCGATAGCGACCCGAAAATCATGCTGTCGATCGCCGACGGAAGCCGGATCAACGGCCGATTGACAAAGCTGCCTTCCGTCCGCGTCGGTCAGTTCACCGCGACCGACGTCGAGTGCGCCGTCCTCGGTCCCGAAGCAACCGATGCCCCGGCGCTGCTCGGCATGAGCTTCCTCGGCAAATTCAAGTTCGAGCTGAATGCCCAGTCGTCGCAGCTGTCGCTGATGCGCGTCGACGGAGACGAACCGAACTCCCGCAACACGAAGAAACCTGCGGCCGGCTCCGCGATTCCATCGCGAAAGTCCTCCTCGTCGTCGAAAAAACAGAACGACGCCCCACCCCCCGAGCCGCGTCCCTGAGGACGTTTCCGGCTCTCGCGATCAACCGCTCCTGCGGACCACGCCCTTCGCAGACTCAGGCGCGTGCCACCCACGCTTTTGTTCAAAGCGCGGAAACCCGCCGAAGCTGAAACGAAGCTGAACCCGCTTCGAAAAACGATCTCAAAGCGATGACAACTGGATCAAACGGATTCGAGTTTCACCGGTAATTTATGCCGGTTCATCGCCGATTTCACAGTGCATTCCCAGGTTCCGTCGCGCGCTGAAATCCGGCACGATTCGTGCAATCTTTCTTCTTCGGCGAAGCATGGTGCAGAGCCGAACACTGAATCCACTCGAAGAGAAGGGAATCTGTCATGAAGAAGTTTGCATTGTCGATCGCGGCGTTGTGCGGATTGGGTTTCGCGAGTGTCGGAACGGCCGAAGCGGGCCACTATCACAACGGACATCGGCACGCGTCGGTCGTCGTTAAGAAATATGACCCGTTCTGTGCGACTCCCGTGTACGGGAACTCGTACAACAACCGCTGGAACGACGGCTGCTTCCCGACCGTCATCCGTCGCGAGCCGGTATACGGACACAATCACAACTACAACTGGAACGACCGATACGACTACCGTCGCCCGGTCGGCCCCTCGAAAGGTTTCGGATTGACCACTCCCGACGTCGGCTTCTGGTACGGCCGCTAGTCATTCTCCGATTTCTCAACGAGGCCAGGTGAAGTGATATCCCAACAACTCCGGGGCGAGCGGAAGGCAACTGCCGACCGTCAGCCCCGGACACAGGGATCCCTTGCGAATCCATCCCCTCACGAAGCGCCGAGGCTGCCCCCCTCGGCTTTTTCTATGCGCTGAAAACCGGGACGGAGCCCTCGCATCGCGGAAGATGCATCGGAGCACGTCGCGGCATCAATCAAGGTGCGGGGATGGTATGCTGGCGCACGATTCTCCCGTAACAACCGGAGCCCGGAATGCCGATCAAAGTGATATCACTGTTCCTCCTCTGCTCGATGACGTTCGCCGCGCCGGCTTATTCCGAGGAACCCGGCGTGCCGAAAGCGATCGCCCCCTGGCTCGCGCCGCAGAACTGGATCCGCGATACCGACGAGCCGTCACTGTTGCTCGGTCCGGAAAACGCCTTCGACGACACGCACATCTTCGCCCCCTGTGTGGTGCGCAGCGGCCAACAGTTCAATCTCTATTACTGCGGCTCCCGGGGAACTGTGGCCGAACGCGTGTTTCACGTCGGGCTGGCGACGAGCGATGACGGCCGGAAGTTCAATCGCAAGAAGAACGTGCCGATCTTCGAATTCGGTGACGGCAAGCATTCAATCCTCACACCGACAATTCTTCGGGACACATCCGGAGTCGCCGCGCTCGACAACGGCCAGTGGCGGATGTGGTTCTCGTCGACCGACTTCGCCGACAAGTCCGGCCTGCACACGCTGCATGAATCGACAAGCAGCGACGGAGTACGTTGGTCAGTTCCGTCACCGCCACAGCTTGAACACGTTTACGCGCCGACTGTCGTGAAGGACGATGCCGGCTATCGGCTCTGGTACGCCGACGTCTCGAAGTCCCCCTGGCTCGTCCGCGCCGCCACGAGCAGCGACGGCCGCCGCTGGAACGTCCATCCCGATCCGGTCATCACGATCGATCAGAAATGGGAGCGAGAAAGGTTGTTCTACCCGTGCGTCGTCCAAGAAAACGGCGTGTTCCTGATGTGGTACGGCAGTTACTGGTCGGAACATCCGAACAAAACCGCCATCGGATTCGCGGCGAGCGTTGACGGTCTCCGCTGGCATAAGCATCCGCAAAACCCGGTGCTCCGCCCCGACCCGTCCCGCGCGTGGGAATCGCACTACACAACGAGCGAATCAGTGATGCGTCTCTCCGACGGGACGTGGCGGATGTGGTACGCCACGCGCAAAGCCCCGCCCTTCGTCAACAAGTACTTCGCCATCGGCACGGCACGGTGGAAGCCGTAGGGTGCATCTCGACTCACC
>JBFWWA010000299.1:0-6298 GCA_050246455.1 Planctomycetaceae bacterium | reverse complement strand
GTGCTGGGGGTTTCTGGAGGGGAGAGTGGGTTTCCGCCGGGCGCGGCCGGCGGGCTTGATGGGGGAATAATAGAAGAAGCCCACTGGCGTTTGGGGCCAGTGGGCTTTCGTTTCTACTGCTGACAGCTCATCGCTGAAAGCTTTTTCTTAGTACAGGTCTTCGGCCCCTTCGCCGGCTCCGTGCTTCTTGTCGTCCTTCGGTTTCTCGGCGATGAGGGCATCGCTGGTGAGGAGCAGGGTGGAGACGCTGGCGGAGTTCTGAAGGGCGGTGCGGGTGACCTTGGTCGGATCGATGATGCCCGCTTTCACGAGATCCTCGAACTCTCCGGTCGCTGCGTTGTAGCCCTTGTTGCCGTCCATCTCCGAGACCTTCTCGCAGATCACGCCGCCGTCGACGCCGGCGTTGTTCGCGATCTGGGTGACGGGAGCCTTGCAGGCACGCAGAATGATGTTGTAGCCAACTTCCGCGTCCTGGCTGATTCCCTTCGGCTTGACCGACTTCGAAGCGCGGAGCAGGGCAACGCCGCCGCCCGGAAGAATGCCTTCTTCAACGGCCGCACGCGTGGCGTGCAGTGCGTCTTCGACGCGGGCCTTCTTCTCTTTCATTTCGCTTTCGGTCGCCGCACCGACGATGACTTTCGCCACGCCGCCGGAGAGCTTCGCGATGCGCTCTTCGAGCTTCTCCTTATCGTAGTCGCTGGTCGAGCCTTCCAGTTCCTTGCGGATCTGGTCGATGCGAGCCTTGATGTCGTTGGTCTTGCCGGCGCCTTCGATGATCGTCGTGTTGTCTTTATCGACGACGATCTTCTTCGCACGGCCGAGATCGGAGAGCTGGACGTTCTCGAGCTGGATGCCGAGGTCTTCGAAGATCGCCTGGCCACCGACCATGATGGCGATGTCCTGCAGCATGGCCTTGCGGCGATCGCCGTAGCCCGGAGCCTTGACCGCTGCGACCTTGAAGGTGCCGCGGAGCTTGTTGATGACGAGGGTGGCGAGGGCTTCCCCTTCGACTTCCTCGGCGATGATGAGGAGCGGACGGCCGGAGTTCACGACCTTCTCGAGCACCGGGACGAGGTCCTTGATGTTCGAGATTTTCTTCTCGTGAATGAGGACGTAGGCGTCTTCGAGGACGCACTCCATCGTCTGCGGATCGCTGACGAAGTAGGGCGAGAGGTAGCCGCGGTCGAACTGCATTCCCTCGACGACCTCGAATTCGGTCTTGAGGCTCTTGCCTTCTTCGACGGTGATGACGCCGTCCTTGCCGACCTTCTCCATCGCGTCGGCGAGGATGTTGCCGATTTCTTCATCGCCGTTGGCGGCGACGGTGCCGACCTGGCTGATCGACTTCTTCGTGCGGCACTCGGTCGCCATCTCCTTGAGCTTGGCGATGATGTCTTCAACGGCCTTGTCCATGCCGCGCTTCATCTCGACCGGGCTCACTCCCGCGACGACCGCCTTCAGACCTTCGACGTAAATCGCTTCGGCCATGATGGTGGCGGTGGTGGTGCCGTCGCCGGCGTTGTCGGAAGTCTTGCTCGCGACTTCGCGGACCATGCGGGCGCCGATGTCTTCGAACTTATCGGGAAGCTCGATCTCGCGGGCGACGGTCACGCCGTCCTTGGTGACGGTCGGGGAGCCGAAGCTCTTTTCGAGAATCACGTTTCGGCCGCGGGGTCCGAGCGTGACGCGGACGGCGCGGGCGAGCTTGCTCACGCCGCGACGCATCGCTTCCTGAGCTTCCTGATCGAAGGCAATCATCTTCGCCATTGTGTAACTCCTCGCTGAAAGATTTGACTCGTGGTACCGCCGGTTTTGATTCCGGCTTTCCCAGCTGCTCCGCAACCGGGATGATTTTTCAAGAACCGGCGTTTGGCCGGGTGTTCGCCTCAATTGCTCGGACTAGATGACCGCGAGGATGTCGCTCTCGCGGAGGAGCAGGAACTCGTCGTCGCCGACCGTGATTTCATCGCCGCCGTACGGACTGAAGATGACGCTGTCGCCTTCCTTGACGGAGAGCGGAACGCGGGTGCCGTCATTCTTCACATGGCCGCTGCCGACCGCGACGACTTCACCCTTTTGCGGTTTGTCGCGTGCGGTGTCGGGGAGCACGATCCCTCCCTTTGTGGTGGTCTGCGCATCGGCTCGCTTCAGGACGACCCGATCCCCCAGGGGAACAATCTTCAGCCCCTTCGTCGACGACTTCTTCGCCATGATTCTCCTCGTGTGCTTCAAGCGGCTTATAAAGGTCCAGGTGGCAAATCGCGACGGGCGATGAAGCCCGGGCCGCCATCCTCCGCGGCGATCGCGTTCATTTCTCGAGAGTGTGGCAACACCATCTCCGTTCCCCGGCAAAGCGAACGGCGTGCCCAAGCTGTTGCAATAGCATAAAGTGTTTTGGGGAAACTGGTTATGGAATCTCTGCTGCGATGGCTGCCTGCCATTGTTTCGGGCGGACAACGACTTTCCGGCCGGCTGCTGCCGATTTGGCAGTTCGATCGATGCGGAAATCGAGACGTCGGGCGGCTGCGCGGCAGCCGGTGACGAGTCCGGTCAAGCTGATCTGGCCCGGGATCTGTTGCTTCACTATGATCCGGCCCCTCCTCCGAAGTCTCACCTCTCCGCGACAACTGCAATTCCCTCCGCAAAGGAGTGCGAACGATGTCCTGCCGGACCACTTCCGCCGGCCGAGTTTCCCATTGGGCGATCACGCTTTCGGTTGCGACGCTTCTGATCGCAAACGGCTGCGGCACGCTCAACGGCACCGGCGTCGCCAGCCTCGATGGTTTCACGCGCGAGAAGGGGACGATTCGCGAAGAGGACACGCAGCGCCGCCGCTTCGTAGAGGAGCGCGATCCGGAAGCGATGCGTTGGCTGCTCGCCAACCGCGTTCGGACGTCGATGACGATCGAAGACGTCAACGAAGTGTTCGGCGAGCCGGGCGTCCGCGAGTACGGCGACCGGTGGATCAAGAAGAGCAACGGGCTCTATCACGAAGGGGACGTGATCTACAAATGGGGACCCGATAACGAAGGGCAGACGATCTATCTCGCCTTCCGCGACGGCCACCTCGTGAATTTCGAGCCCGAGGACTACAAGAAGTAAAAGCACGAAGCACGAATGTCTAAAGAAAGCCGAAGCACGAAATCCTAAACGAAAGCATCACGGCTTCGTGCAGCACTCATTCGGGTTTAGTGCTTTGTGCTTCCTTCGTCATTCGTGCTTGGAGCTTCCCGCTGTTCGTGCTTCAGCCTCAGTTGTCCGCAGGCGGCGTCGATGTCGGCCCCTTTTCTTTTGCGGACAGTCACTGCAATTCCCGCGTTCGTCAGGTAGTTGACGAACTCGGTCGTCCGGACCGCGGTGGGGTCGTGGTAGGGGAGCTCGGTGACGCCGTTCATCGGAATGAGGTTGACGTGCGCGTTCCGATGTTTGAGGAGCGCCACGAGCTGCTTCGCTTCGACGGGTGAATCGTTGATGCCGCCGAGCAGGACGTATTCGTAACTGACGCGCCGGCCGGTCTTGTCGAAGTATTCATCGGCCGCTTCGAGAATGGGGGCGATGCCGATCCTGTCGTTGACCGGGACGAGCTGATTGCGGAGTTCATTGTTCGGAGCGTGCAGCGAAACCGCCAGATTGTACGGTTTCCCGACCGATCCGAGCTCGCGGATTTTCTCGGGGAGTCCGACCGTCGAGATCGTAATGCGGCGGGCGCCGATTCCGAGCCCGCCTTTTTCGTTGAGCGTTTCGACGGCGGGGAGCAGCGACTTCAAGTTTGCGAGAGGCTCGCCGATTCCCATCACCACGACGTTCGTGATCCGCTCATCGGGGCCGAGGAGCCGGTCGAGTCTCAGGATCTGTTCGAGGATTTCCGCGGTCGAAAGATTCCGCGAAAGCCCGAGCATTCCGCTCGCGCAGAAGACGCAGCCCATCGCGCATCCGACCTGCGTGCTGATGCAGATAGTGCGGCGCTTCGTCTCGCGCATCAGGACGCATTCGATGACCTTCCCGTCGGCCAACTCGAGGAGCAGCTTCTCGGTTCGATCGCGTGCGATCTGGTGATTGACGACTTTCGACGAGAAGAAAGAGAATTCTTCGCCCAGCGCGGTCCGTACGGCGGCGGGGACGTCGTGCATCGCGGTGAAGTCGCTCACGCGCTTCCCGAAGATCCATTTGCGGATCTGATCGGCGCGGAACTCTCTTTGTCCATGGGCAAGGCACCACGCAACAAGATCGGCGCGCGAGAGGGAAGCGATGGACGGAAGCATCCGCGGTGCAAGCAGTTCCAGCTGGGCGTCGGAGACGGGAGTCAAGGAATCGGCCATTGATCTATTCTAGCGTGCGCTGCCGGCGGCAGAAACCGCCGCCGTCTGACCCGGTATCGCCGAATCCGGAAAGTTGTTGATCGGGTCTGAGTACGGGGATACGATCGCCCGCATGTCGAGCAGTGAATCCGGTCCAGAGACCGGGTTCGCCCCCTGTTGCAGCCGGGATTCCGCAGGAAACTTCAAGGAGTGAGACGATGACGACTCGGCCCGACCGTTATTATCGCGACTCCGGAGCGGTTCCACTCAAGGGGACCATGCTCATGCTGTTCGGGGGAATCGGCGCGGCGTGCGCCGTCTCGTTCGCCTATGCCGCGCTGGCCCGGTTCAATCCGTACATCTTCATAAACGCCTTCGGGGTGATCGGATTCGGCTGCGCCGTCGGGTTCATCATCAACCGGTGTGCGCGCTGGGGAGCCGTCCGGAATCGAAAGTTCCTGACGATCGTCGGGCTCGCGCTGGCCGCACTCGCGGTGTACTTCTCGTGGATGTGGTACATCTTCCTTCTGATGGACTGGAATCCGAACGCGATCATCCTCGAGCCCTGGATCATGTGGCAGGTGCTGCAGCAGATCGCCGCGAACGGGCTCTGGTCGATGGGGGCCTTCGCTCCCAGAGGCTGGCAGCTCTACGGATTCTGGCTACTCGAAGCGGGGATTGTGTTTCTGTCGACCGTTCTCGTGGCACGCGGGAGCACGATTCCGTATTGCGAAGCGTGCGCCCGCTGGACGACACCCGTGCAAAGGAAACTGCGCCTGCAGCTCTGCGGCACCGACGAGCTGCGCGAAGAACTCGAAGCGGAAAACTACCAGGTGCTGGACAGCCTCGCGGCAGCGGAGCTCAATCCGAACGATCACTACGAGGTCGATGTCTATCGCTGCGATCAATGCAGCGATTCCAACTTCCTGGGAATCACCCGCGTGCAGGTGTCGATGAAAGACGGCAGCCCGAACACCAACCGGAACAATCTGATTCAGCACATCGTTGTTCCGAACGAGCTGGTACAGCATCTCGATCAGGCTGCGGCGGCGCAGGCTCAGAAAGAAGCCGAATCGCTCAAGTCGACGGGGACCGTCGACATTGCTGCCATCGCCGCGGCCGCTTCCAAAGCAGCCGAGCCGAAGGCTTGAGCCGTGCTTCGTGGAACACGTTCCGCACTAACGCGTCGGTTCGAGCGGTTCGGCGGGCATTGGCGGGACGTAGTTCGGCGTTCTCTGTTCGCGCAGTGACGCATCGGAGGAACTCGGGCCGGTCGACTCGGAAGGAAAGTCGCTTTCGGTCGCGGAAGACTGCGGATCGGGGAACTCGTTCGCCGGTGGCTCGCTGGAGGAATCACTCTCCGAAGGCTTTGGTTCCGTCGGGCTGGTCACGGTCGGCTGGTCGGTTTTCGACGACGAATCTTTGGGAGATTCGAGCTCGCGCGAGGGGGCCGACGGAGCATCACTCCGCGGCGAACGGAGCGCGATCACCGATCCGTTGGCGACAATTTCCGAAACGTGCAGCATGTTTCGCCGTCCGGCGTTCGCTTCGCCGTTGTAACTCACCGGCATGCCGACCGTCGTGCTGGGATCGTAACTCGGCCGCAGCCGAAGCTGGAGCGTGCTGGTTTCGTGGTATTTCACGGTGAGGATCGTTTCGCCTCGGTCGGGCACAGTCTGGAGCGGATGACCGAACTCGGCGACGTTGCGGAAGCGGATCTGGGTGCGGGCGGGGGTGCTCGTCACTTCCGGCTGCGTGAATGTCTGGGTTCCCATCGTCAGTTGCATCGGCGGCGCATCCTGCAACTGCCACGTCGGCGAGGCGGTGAGAACGACGTCGTCTCGACCGAAGCGGAGGTCATAGATCGCGAAAAGCGACGAGCCGATCTGCGCCGCCGCCGGGCGGGGGAGTCGATCGTTGCCGAGGAGCGTTGCGCACTGAATGAGGATCGGGATCGGCACATGCCGAACAACGTTCGGCTCGTTCAGCAGGGGGAGCAG
>JBFWWA010000298.1:0-6307 GCA_050246455.1 Planctomycetaceae bacterium | reverse complement strand
CGTCGTTGTCGGCGGGAACTGGTACGGGTGCGTCTCTCAAGCGCAGTGAATCTGTAACGTCATCGACGGGGCCCGTTTTGTTCAGGACCATCGCTTTCATCGAACGTTACCCGCACTTATGGGGTCGGACCTTGCGTTGCATCGGCCGAAGATGGTTTCAGCGTAATCAACGCGACAGCCACAAGGGATGCGCCGACAAAATTCGCAATCAGGTCCCAGCCCGTGTTCGCATAGTCGCCGACGTTCGTTCGCGGAAGGACGAGAGTTGCGAGGAATTCCAACGTTTCGTTCGCTGCGCCGAAACCGATTCCGGCCGCGAAACAGAGCGAGATCAGGCCGAACGAACGATCGAGTTTGACCCCTCGATGATGAAATGCGCCGTGTAATGCCTGCCAGCAACTCCAGGTGGCGACTGCCGAGCCGAACGCATGGACGACCTGATCGTATTTCAGCACGCCGACAACGATCCACAGGTTATACAGCACAGCCGGTCCGTCGCTCCGCGGCCAGCCCTCCGGGATGGGGATCAAACCGCCCGCCATGTGAGCGAGCCCCCAGAGCGAGAGGCACCATCTCGTTGCAATATGCAGATAAGTTCTGAGATGGACCGCTGTGACCAGGATGATCAGAACCAGCATGACGATCAGGTAGATTGCAAACTCGGGGTTCTGCGAGCGCAGCAAGGCCACGAGCGCTGCGCCCATGTATGCGGCCGTGAATGCGAGCACGGCCACATCTCGTTTGGAAAACGTTCTGCGGAGCGGTCTCACATTCTGGTGTGGCATGACGGACGCTTTTCAGTTGCCGACAGCGTGAGAGGACCGATGAATCAATCGCGGCGAAACAGGGTGAAAACGATCTCGAAGAAGATCAGGCCGATGATTGCGAGCTCCAGCACCTCCGCTCGATAGATTGCCGCCTGGTTGACCAGAACCTGGTAGGTTCCTTCCAGCACATTCAGCGAGCTGCGGATGTTGCTGCTCCATTCTTCCAGATGAAATCGCGAGGCGACGAGGTGATACGCGCGAGCAAGATACGGATCTCCGACAAGTTTCAGCGCGCTTCCGGAACGTTCGAGCAGAACGTTCATTTCAATCTTCAATTCGCCCAGGACTCTCACGGTTCTGGTGTGAGGTTTCCAGAAAGGGAGCCAACGGCGCGCGAGTCGATGGATCAGGTCGTAGGTGTCCTGCAGCCGGCTATCGAGTCTCGCGTCGATGTGCCTCATTTCCAGCAATTGAACGTTCGCAAAGGCGATTGTATCGAGAAGTTCGTCGCAATCGCTGTCGATCAGAAAGGCGGCCGCCCAGTCGGGTACGAACAGGTCGCGCGGCGAATAACTGATTTTAAGCCGGGTCGCCTCCTCGATTTCGCTCTCGCTCAATACGCCGGATTCCAGCCGGACGATGCCGGCAACCCAGGCCTGGTGATCCTGTTGCACTTCGTCGGGCGAGACACCGGCGCGGACTTGAAAAACAAAGTATTCCTCTGCAACCTCGCTCCAGGCGGGGTTGTGAATGGCCGGCGTCAGCGTTTGAAAGAGGGGCTCGAGCGCCTTTCGCACTTCGCTTACGATCGGGACGCGATCGGAGAGCGTTCCAGCCAGTTCCGTCAACTGCCGGCGATCGATCTGAATGGGAATGCGCAGGCATGCGCTCACCGCCCCGAAATCGAAGAGTGTGACTTCGAACTCCCCGGCCACGCTCCCCAGCGACGGCAAGTCGAGCGCAATTGAAGGTTGCCGGGCGCGCAGCGGCGAGGGTTGATAGTTGATCGAAGAGGGCGTGCGCGCCTTGCGGGGGAACGAATGCTTCTCCGATGATGTCAGCTCGCGCGCCCGGTCGAGATTGATCTCGCTTCCCCAATCGAACGCGACAAAGATATGCAACGCGCCATCCAGCAAATTGTCGGAGGGCACTGCGGTCGAGTGGACCATTGCAGATTCTCGGTCGGCAGAAGATCGGAGATCGGATCGCGGGAATCAATGACCCGCAATGCGGATTGTCCGCGCGAAGTTGTGACAGCGGATGCACGACATCGTGCATTCCATCCATGCGAGCGTTGCCCCGTCAATACTGCGAGAGTTCGCCTTTTCGCTGAGTCGTTCGGCCACGCGCGTGAACTCGATGCTGTACTGGCGATAAAGCGGATCGTTCGTGACTCGCCATTTTTCGGCCTGACTCATTGCCTGCAGTGACTTGGCTCCCTCTCGGATCATGGGATAGTTCTCCGTCGTCAGACCTTCCAGGATCTTCGACGAGGCGTCGAGCTTGGCACGCATGAAGACGCGGACATCGTTGTCGACCTTCGGAGGCTGATCGGCCGAAAGCGCATCGGTCGACAGTGCGGCGAGCGCACAGGTTCCAACAACCGCTGATGCGACTCCAAGGACAATTGCGTGCGTCATGCGAACGGCTTTCATGGGCGAGTTTCCTTAAACCAATTGGGAAATCTGATGACAGGTGGTTTCAACGGAATCGAAGGGTATGCGAATCTCCAGTTCCTCCCGTGTCAGGGGGTCCTGAGCTCTCAGTTGATGTTCAAACACGTCGACGGTGGCGTCTGACGGGTCGGAGGGCTGCTGTTGCGAGCGTTTGCGGATGCGTTCCCGGCAGACATCCGCATCCGTCGGAAAGTCGATGAGCAGAAACGGCACATTCAGTTGGCGTGCGATTTCACGGAAACTGTCGCGCTGCGAACGCGCGAGGAACGTCGCATCGACGATCACCGGATATCCCGCCCCGACGATCGATTCCGCGATACGGCCCAATTGCGAATAGACACGGAGCGTCGTCTCCGTGGTGTACAGATCGGATTGCGGAGCGGGAGCAGAAGGTTGTTCTGACGCGGCCTTGCCCCGCCGTTTGCGCTCGACGTCTGAGCGAATCCAGACACTTTCCGTTCGTTCGGACAATTGCTCCGCTCCGTAGCTCTTTCCGCTACCGGAAAGACCGTGCGTGATCGCGAGAAAAGGCTTTCCACGGTGAATGAGCCGATCGGCCAGTTTCAGATAGGAGATCAGTTCCTGGAACGAAGTCTCGCGTTGAGCCGACTGCACGTCCAGCGGTGCCATCCGGATTGCGGCGACTTTCGCGCGGACCAGCGCGCGGTATACCAGATACAGCGGCAACACCGCCAGTCCGTTGTAGTCTCCGGAACTGCGCAAGCAGCCGTTGAGGAATCGCCACGCAAGATCGGGACGTTCCTGATGAATGAGATCCATCATGCAGAACGCCAGTTCGCTCATGACGTCGATCCAGCGAAGTTCCGCGTTGAAGTCGATTCCGTCGAAGATGGTCACGCGTCCGTCAAGCAGCACCATGTTGCCCAGATGCATGTCGCCGTGGCATTCCCGGACGAAACCCTGCTCCTTTCGGAGCCGGAGCAGGTCGAATCGGCCGGCGACTTCCTGCCTGCACCAGTGCTCCATTTCGGAAAGCTGCGTGGAGTCGCGGAGCTCCGGCACACGCTTCAGCGAGGCGAAGTTCTCGAACAGCGCCTGCGAGACCGCCTCCGGCGAGCCGAAATCGGTCGACTGCGGAGCCTTCGGGATCTCGAGATGGAACTTTGAAACGGTCTGTACGAGCTGGTCGATCTCCTGTTTGCCAAGTGTTCCATTGGCTGCGAGGTTCGAGAGCAATTGGTCCTGTGGAAACTGGCGCATGCAGACGCAGTATTCCAGCACATCTCCGTCTCCGCCGATCGTCGGGTTCTCGAAGGTTCCCGTCACGGCTCGGCAGTCCAGGTAGATGTCGGGCGCCAGACGGGCATTGAGACGGATCTCTTCTTCGCAGAAACGGCGGCGCCGTTCGAGCGTGGAAAAGTTCGCGAACCCGAGGTCAACCGGTTTCTTGAACTTGTATGCGAAGTCGCCGGTCAACAGCACCCAGGAGATGTGAGTCTCCAGCAGTTGAAATGTCGATACCGGATGCGGAAATGCATGAGGCCGCTGGAGTGCCTGCATCAGTTCCCGCGAGGAATCGACTGTGCTTACCGGCCGCGAATTGTCCGACATGTCCATCGACTGCTGAAGTTTGGTACGCACGGACGATCGCGGTCCGGAATCGACATTCCACACACGCCTTTAGCGAGCCGTCACCCTCTGACTTTCTCGTCGACCGTCATGACTTCGTCGCTGAATGCGAGTCGCGCAAGAGCCGTTTCCGCAGCTTCATGGCCGCGCATTTCCACGACCAGTCGGCCGAAATGAGCACGAGCATCCTTCCAGTTCTCGGATTGACCCGGCTTCAACATATCGCCCAGTGCGTCAAGACGCATCAGGAAATCGGCGTGCTGACGCTGCAGTTTGTCGACTTGCCGCCCGAGGCAGGGGGAGGCTTCCAGGACGTGTGCCAGGTAGCCGCCGGTCTCCTCGCCATTGAAGTGCCGGGCAAGGTCCTTCCGCAGTTCCAGCAGCCTGTTTCGAATCTCGGTGCAGTTTGCGTCCGTCGGCGCGTCCATCTGATTCCACGCATCGCGTTCCGTGGCAAGCCTTCGAATCAACTCGCGATGTTCGTCGTTAATTGCATTCACCACATCCGGGGCGGACGCTGGACGTTTCTGCAAACCGGCTTCCTGCACCGTCCAGGTGAAGTCGGTGACAGCCTTGATCATCGATGAGCCGCAGCAGCGCGGTGATCCGTTGGGATCGTCCTCGTAGAGAACGTTCCCGCAATGTTCACAATGGAAAATGTTGGTTTTGGGGTCGAACATGGATTGTCTCCTTCGCCCAGCGTTCCGCCCCGCTCCATCCGTAGAACGCTTGGCCTGTCCGTCGGTGGAGCGGGCATTGGCGATCGTCATCCTTGCACTTTGATTTTATGCGATCGGGCTCCTTCTACTTTCGGCAACTGTACGGTCAGCACGCCGTCTTTGAAGTCGGCAACGACCTTGGATTCGTTGACGCGACAGGGGAGAGTCATTGTCCGGCTGAATGAACCGCTTCGCCGTTCAATTCTTCGGTAAGTCTTTCCCTTGTCTTCCTTCTTCTCCTCCTTGTGCTCGCCGTGAATCTGGACCAGGTCCCCGCGAACTTCGATGGAGATGTCGTCCGGCTTGAATCCGGGGGCGTCGAGTTTCATCTCGAAGGCGTTGTCCGTTTCGGACAGGTCGATCGCAGGGATTCGATCGCCGCCGAACCATCCCCTTTCCGACGAGAACCGGCTGAGCACGTCGTTCATGTCGTTTCGAAGGGAGAGCATCGGGTCGCTTCCAAAGAGGGAGGGAAGCAGGCCAGTTGAACGGGAGGCGGGTTGATCAGTCATGACATCGTTCCTTTCAGTCCAGAAGATTTGGCCGGGGCGTCTCCATCAGTCTTTTGTCGCATCGATGGTTGCCGCTTCCGGTCAGACGCGACCGTTCAGCGCAATCGCCGGGGAAGCGTCGCGTTGCGAAGTCTTTTCCAGCAGTTCCGATCTCATCACGGACACATTCTCCGGGCATTCAATTCCGATCTGGGTACGTCCACCGCGAATGCCAAGAACAACGACTTCGACGGAATCCGCGATTCGAATCCGTTCCATCGGCTTACGGGTCAGAACGAGCATTGTCTTTCCTCCTTGAGTTGCAGGCGGGGTCAACATTCAGGAGCTAAGCCCATCGTCGGGCAAGTCTGGGTCTTCGAAAACAGGGTTGGGTCAATGGGTCGATCGAATCAGCGAACCATCAATTGGTTATCGACGGACGTCACGTCGTCGAAACGCATGGTCACGCATTGCGCAATCTGTTTGAGATAGTACGTAGGGACCACTCCGCTGAGCGTGACGCGTCCGTTGTCGGACGTGACCTTCAATTCGCGAAGCGGATGACATCCGACTCCGCGCAAAGCGCGCTCGATCTGCAGAGCCAGCAATTCGTCTTCGTGCTGCAGTTGTTTTGCCGGGGATTTCGCCCGGGCCTTCGTTGAAGCTTGATCCAGCATCATCATCTTTCCGTCCTTCGTAGCGTGCAGGTGCGCATCAGTGCCGTATTCTCGATGTCGTTCTTATGGTGTCTTGAAATGAAACAAGCCCGGACTCGACGGATGTCGAGTTGGGCCGTCATGGCATGCCTCCCGCCGGTCATCAGCAGTGGGCAGGTCAAAATTGGATCCGTCGGCAGACTGTCGTCTCCGACAATTCAGATCGTCAGCGCATCCTCACTGCGACCAACGACCGATTCGTCGCTCAGAAACTCATGTTCGGGATTCCGGACCGTCAGAACCGGGCAAGCGGCCTTCCTCACGACTTTCTCCGCGACGCTTCCCATCAGCGCATGCGCGATTGCGCCGCGACCATGAGTTCCCATCACGATCAGATCGATTTCGTTC
>JBFWWA010000297.1:0-6353 GCA_050246455.1 Planctomycetaceae bacterium | reverse complement strand
TCCCGCCTGATAGATGGCATTCAGCTTCTGCCGCTGAAGAATCTCGACCGAGACGTCTCGCACCATGACGATGAGCGCGCCGCTGGCTCCGGGCACTTCATCTCCGGTCGAGCGGGCGTGCACTTCGAAGTACTGTTTCTCGCCGACGCGGAGCGTGCTCTTCGAACTCTCGCCCGAGCCGAGTGCGGTGTGAAACGGGCAGAAGTCGGGACCGAGAATTTCCGGCGTCCCGAAGGCGCTGTAGAAACTTTGACCGACGAGCGCGTCGTCGCGGCCGGTCAGTTCGTTGAAGCGGCCGTTGCACCACAGGATACGGAGTTCGGCATCCAGCAGGACCACACCATCCGGAAGCTGTTCGAGAATTCCGGCAGGCTCAAAGGCAGGTGCGGCCTGATCGTCGAGAACCAGACTCTTTGGCGATTCCGACACCGGTCCTAAATCTCCAGGGTCGTTGCGATCACGGCTGTCGCAATTATAGATGGGCTGCGCAGCGCGGGCAACTAAACCAGGGGCGATCGATACACTCGCTACAGATTCCCTGCACAATCGTGGCAGACATAGGGATTACGTCGGCCGCGACAGAATTTCCGATAAAAACCGATCGTTGCGTTGGTTCTTAAGATCGGCAGATCGAGTCTTCAGCCTTTGCCCGCCGAAAGTTCCATCCGAAAACCGTCGCCACAGGCGCCAGCGATCTCATTGCATTCTGTCTTAAACGGGCGGGCTCCCGGCAATTCCACAGCCGATAGACAATTTTCGACAATTGGCCGTATAATCGCGGTCGCAAACGGCGGCGGCTGTGTCGAGCCGCGCCCTCACGATTCCTCCCGCATGATGTTCCGCTGATGTCCCAGTCGTTGCGAGGACATTTCCTCATCGCCGGGAAGCGCCTGCGCGACTCGAATTTCTTCAAGACCGTCGTGCTCATGGTCGAGCATGGCGACGAAGGCGCGATGGGGCTCGTCGTCAATCGACCGTCGTCCGTCTCGGTCGCGCATGCACTCTCCGAGCACTTCCAGCTCCCCGACACGAACGACCAGGTGTATGTCGGCGGACCGGTTGAACCCTCCGCCCTTTTCATTCTGCACAACGCGGCCGAACTCGACGAAAACGAGCGCCCCGTCATTCCCGGCCTGTTCGTCGGAAGCAGCGCCGCCGTCTTTGAATCGGTCGTTCGTTCCTCCGCCGAAGGAAATCCGAATCTGCGGTTCCGGATCTTCTCCGGATGCGCCGGCTGGGGGCCCGACCAGCTTGAGGGGGAACTTTCACGCGGAGACTGGTACCATCATCCTGCCGACTCCGACTTTCTCTTCCATGACGATCCCTACCAGGTCTGGGATCTCATGATGCAGAAAGTCCACGAGACGAACCGCATCCTGCCTGCCGACCCCGCCAACCCTGAGTGGAACTGACCTGCCATGCAATCGCTTTTCCTCAAAGATCCGTCGAGCCGGTCGACGGCTCGAATCGCCGCGCACCTCGGCTTCAACTGCCACCAGTTTCACGCCCACTTCGATGGGAAAGTCGTCGATGTCATCGACGCCGCCCCGGATTTCGAGGCGGGGAAACAGCGTCCGAGCGGACACGGAATTCCCATTCTCTTCCCCTTCCCGAACCGCATCCGCGCCGGCAACTTCTCCTGGAACGGACGAGACTACCACATCCCCGAAAGCAAGGTCGGCTACGACGGCACGGGGAACGTCATCCACGGCTTCGCAATCGACCGCCCGTGGCGCGTCATTGAACAGGAGGAAAGCTACGCCGTCGGCGAGTTCCGCCTGAGCGTCGACGCCCCGGAACGGCTCGAGCGGTGGCCCGCCGACTGCACGATCCGCATTCGCTACGAAGTTTCCGGCCGCGCCCTCCGGGCCGATATCGAGATCGAGAACCCGAGCGATAATCCGCTCCCGTGGGGTTTCGGCACGCATCCCTATTTCAAGCTTCCCCTCGGCGAAGACAGCGGCGCGGGGCAATGCCTCATCGAAGCCCCCGCTTCCGAAGAATGGGAGCTGATCAACTGCCTCCCGACCGGGAAGCGGCGGCCGGTCCGGCCCGATCGCGATTTGCGCGAAGGGGCGTACTTCCGCGATCTCAAACTCGACGACGTCTTCACCGGCCTGGCGCCGGCGCAGCATCATCTCGAGTGCTACATCCTCGACGGCAAGGCGGGGCTCCAGATCTCGCAGCGCTGCGACCCGATCTTCCGCGAGCTCGTGATCTACACCCCCCCGAACCGGGACGCGATCTGCCTCGAGCCGTACACGTCGCTCACCGACGCAATCAACCTCGAGCCTCAAGGGATCGACAGCGGCCTGCGCGTCCTCGAACCAGGCGGCAAGTTCAAGACCTGGATCGAAATCGAAGCCGGCCCGATCGTGGCGTGAGTCTGAGTGCACCGACAGGGATGTCTGTTCGCCTCGCGAGTCGAAACCCATCCGGCACAGACAGGAATGTCTGTGCTCCGGCGGGATTGAACAGATTCCGCAATCGGCAGATTCGACGGCGGGGTTGTAAGGTCCGTGCGCGTCATGGGTTGCATAGCCCCTTCGATCGGACGAAAAGTCCGAATCGGTCGGGCCAATTGCTCCCCGTGGCTCTCCCTGCGTGGTAAAATTCTTCTTGCCATGGTGTGGGCGCCGGCGATTCGCGCGAGGCAACAGGCTTCGGGCGGGTTCGATCGGCGGGATGGCCGCATCCTGGGCTGGCGGAGCCGGCGCTTTCACCAGGAGCCGACCGACCATGCATGGCGTCCGATATTCGCTCCCGCTCTTTCTGGGAGCGATGCTCATTCCGCTCGTCGCGTTTGCATCGCTCGACGATGCGAAACCCACGGCAGAAAAAGCGGCCGAGAAACCCGCCCCCTCCGACAAGCAACTCCTGGAAGAACTTCTCAAGCGGCTCGACAAGGTCGAGTCGGAACTCGGACGGCTACGCGCGGGGAACCCTCCGGCCGCCGATCGCAAAGAGCAGAAGCTCCTCACAATCCTCGAAACGCCGCACCTCGGAAGCGCGTTCTACGGCGCGCAGAACGGCTCGCGATTCTTCGCCGCGCGCCTCATCCTCGTGAACCAGACCGATCAGCCGGTGACGATCAAGCGGGACGACATTTCGCTGCAGGCGGACGACACGACGCTCAAGCTCAAAGAGATTCCGTCGCAGATGCAGTATCAGTCGTTTCAGGTCGGCAACCAGAACTACCAGCTTCGCAACTTGAAGCCGAAGGAAAAGCTGACGGTCGCCCCCGGCGGGACCGGATCGACGTGGGTCGTCTTCACCGGAATTGCGAACGGCACACAGGTTCCGAAACTCAATCTGAAAATCCAGAGAGAGGGTCAAACCCTCGCGCTGAACGTGAATGATTTCGCGCTCGGACTCCTGGGGCTCTCAGTCGAACGGATCGGCCCGCGCGGTTCTCTCGGGTTACTCACGATCTCGGGCGAGGTCAACACCATCAGCATCGGCAGCCTGATTGATGCGCTTTCCGACCTGACAACGCAGAAGATCAGTCGGGCGGTCATTCGCTGGAGCCCCTCCGCTGCTCCGGTTGATCCGCAACTGGCAAACTGGCTGCAGCAGGCGGCCTTCGCGGCAGGGCGTTCCGAAGCGAACGAGAACGCGCCGGCCGTGGTCCCTGCCGCAATTCGCGAGCTGCACCTGTCGCAGATTCCCTCGGGGAATGATCGCTCGCAGGGGGTGACGGCTCCGCGCGTGCATAAAACCGATCTCGACGCCATCGAAGCAGCGCTCGAGAGTGCATACGAGATTCTTCCGCTCGATGAGCTCATCACCGAAATTGAAAACGGGCATCCCCTGGCGCGAGCGGCAGCGCTTGCCCGCGGCGGGGGACGTCTCCCGAGCGACAAACTGCCGCTGATTCTGGGGTACGCCGACGACAAAGACCCGCAGATGCAGCGCGCGGCGATCGCGGCGCTGCAACACTTCGGCGATAAAGAGGCGGTCGAGAAGCTGACCTACTACGTCAGAAAGAACACCCCGCCGACCGCCGCCGAAGCCATTGAAAGTCTCGCCGCTTCCAGATTCACCACGGCGCATCAGGCGCTCCTGGAGATTCTCAAAAGCGAAGGCCCTCAAGGGAAGAAGCTGATCGTCTCGATTCTTGCGAAGCATCCCCGGCCAATCTGGTCCGACACCATCTACGAGTTCGTTTCGAACGCGGATGCGGGGCTCAGCACCGAAGCGCTCCGGGCGCTCGTGCGTGTCGGGCATCCCAAACTGCTCGACGTTCTTTCGCAGGCGCTGACGCGCGGAGAGGCGACGATGCGCAACGAGGCGTTCCAGCTTCTGGTGCAGCGCACCGACCGCGAGAGCGAAGAGATTGCACTCAACTTCACTCTGAAGCACCTGGAAACGTCCCCACCCGGCGACGATATGATTCGACTGCTCGATCGGACGAAAGACCCGCGCGCAGTTCCCCTCCTGATCAAACTGCTCGACACGATTCCGAACAGCCGGCAGCAGATCATCACAACGCTCTCTCGCGTGGGAGATCAGTCGGTCGCGGACGTCCTCGTGGCGAAGTACCCGACTCTGGCCGGGCGCGATAAAGCGGCCGTGCTGACGGCACTCATCCAGTTGAAGTCGCCGGCATTCCGGAAGCTTGCCGGGGAAGCGCTCCTTTCTCCCGACGGCTCCGTCGTCTCGCAAGCCGCGCAGGGACTTCAGAACGACGGCAGCGCCGAAGCGGTTCGTCTCCTCGCGGAAGCGTTCGATAAGACGTCGGAACGGTCGGGCTGGTCGCACATTGCGAACGCGCTCGGAACGCTCGGCACCCCCGAAGCGCAGGCGGCGCTCCGCAAAGGTCGAGATTCCGAGAACGAACAAAAACGAAACCTTTCGCTCGAAGCGCTGCAGAACCTTCGTCGGCGTTCCCCCGGATTCAGTTACATTCTGCAGGCGCAGCAGGCCGAGGCGAACGAGAAATGGGACGAAGCGAAACAGCGGTACAGCTCGGCGATCGAGCTCGACCCGCAGCTTCCCGACGCATTCGCAGGCCGCGGCCACGCACTCCTGATGCTCAGCAAAAGCAAAGAGGCGCAGGAAGATTTCAAGAAAGCGGTCGAACTCGAGCCGTACAGCTCGATCGCAATCACCGGCCTGGCGGTGACGTACGTGCTTGAAGGAAAGGTCGACGAGGGAATCAAGTACGTCGAAGACGCCCGCCCCAAGTTCCCGCGCGACCAGCTTTACTTCTACAACACCGCCTGCGTTTACGGCCGCGCTGTCGAAGCGCTCCAGAAACCGGACGACAAGACCGTCGATCGCGAGAAGAAGCTTGCCAGCTGCCGGGAGAAAGCGGTCGAAAACCTGCGTAGTGCCATGAAGCACGGCTTCGGCAACGTCGACTGGATCAAGAAGGACCCGGACCTCAAGTCGCTGCATGAACTGGGCGAATTCAAGAAGATCGTCGCGAACGGCCCGCCGGAAGAGCAGGAAGAACCGGGGAACGATGGCGACAACGGCGACGGAGCCGGCGACAGTGAGGAACCCGAAGAACCTTTCGACAATATCAACGAGTACAATCCGGAAGCGATCGAAGCCGACTTGAACTTCATCAACGCCGAGCCGTAGACTCTGCTGCGGACGCACTTCATTCGAGCAACGGATGATTCGGGTGGCACGCCCCGTAAAGGGCGTGGTTTTCCCGGGTGCCATTGGCGGCAGCTCCGAGCCGCCAGTGCGAGTGCCGCTGGATTCCCTGACACTCGTCGCCGCAACGACATGGTCTACCTCAACCGAATTTACACGAAGACCGGCGATGCCGGCGATACGTCACTCGGCGACGGCACGCGCGTCCCGAAATCACACCCGCGCGTCGTCGCTTACGGCAGCGTCGATGAGCTCAACTCCGTCCTCGGCCTCGCACTCACTGCAACACTCCCGGACGAAATCGCAAAGCAGATCACGCGCATCCAGAACGATCTGTTCGATCTCGGCGCCGATCTCTGCGTGCCGGAATCGAAAACTGCGGGACCGCAATCATTGAGAGTCACGGCCGAGCAGGTCGCCGCACTCGAACGGATGATCGATGCCGCGAACGATCGCCTGAAGCCCCTCACCAGTTTCATTCTGCCGGGGGGAACGACGGCGGCGGCTCATCTGCATCACGCCCGCACCGTCTGCCGTCGGGCGGAAATCGCCGTCATCGAGCTTGCAGCGACGGAGACGATCAACACGCAAACGGTGATCTATCTCAACCGTCTCTCAGACCTGCTCTTCGTCCTCGCCCGCGTCTGCAACGACAACGGCAACGGCGACGTCCTCTGGGTGCCGGGCCAGAACCGCTGATCTTGGTGGGCTGTGCCCACCATTCGTCGTGCGGTGATGCAAAGAAT
>JBFWWA010000296.1:0-6354 GCA_050246455.1 Planctomycetaceae bacterium | reverse complement strand
ACGCTCGACCGGACGCTCGATCGCGTCGCGCATTTCACGACCGACGAGGACGTCACGGTCGTGCAGTCGCGCCGCGGGCATGTCACCGGTTTCGACAACGCCACCGGTCGGAAATTGTGGGTTCGACAGTTGGGGAGGAACGGAGACGTCAGCTTTCCCGCGACCTCGAATGCCGACATTGTCGTCATCCCTACCGGCTCGAACATTTATGGCATTCAGAAGCTCACGGGGAATATGGCCTGGGAAGTTCCCGTTCCGGGAGCTCCGTCCGTTTCGGCCGTTACCGACAGCAAGCACGTTTATGTCGGCACGGTGAGCGGCACAGTCTACGCGTTTGATCTGGCCAAGCTTTCCCGCTTCTACAAAGAAGCGCTTCTTCCTCGCTGGTCGAAACTGACCCAGGCGTGGGTGTACCAGACCGGGAGCTCGATCACGACTCCGGCAGTCACGACCGGGCTCGTCGTCAATTTCGCGGCGCGCGACGGTCAGCTGTATGGTCTTTCTGCCGAGGAACGAAAGCTCCGATTCCAGTTCGAGACCGATGCTCCCATTGCGGCGCCGATGGCGTATTCGGGGTCAAAACTCTACCTCGCTTCGGAAGACTTCAACGTCTACTGCCTAAACGCCGATAACGGCGTCATCCAATGGGAGTTCGTTTCCGGACTTCCCATCCGCAAGCAGGCTCAGGTCGTCGGCAATCATGTCTACTTGCTTCCGGACGGGGGGGGCATGTACGCATTGGCCGATTCCGACGGACAGGAACTGTGGCTCAACCCCAAGGCGAACGAGTTTCTGGCGGCGACGTCATCGCTGGTTTATGCATCCGATAGTTCCGGCAACGTCCTGATTCTGGGGCGCGAAGATGGTGCGACGCTCGGAATGATCCCTCTTCGTGATTTCGATGTGCGCGTCTCGAACGATCGAACCGATCGCGTTTATCTGACAACGTCGACCGGGTTGACCGTTTGCCTTCGCGAGCTGAACCGTCCGTTCCCGATCTATCATAAATATCCGGACCGTCAGCCGGTTCTGCCGGAAGTCACTCCGGAAGGGGCTCCCCCCGCGGCCGACGACGCGGCCGCTCCGGCGCAGAATGACGCACCGCAGCCGTGAATCGGCTGATCGTTACGCGGTCAATGACGCGCGAGTTTCCCGCTGCATGCGGCAGTAGGCCAGGCCGAGTTGCCGCAGCGTGAAGGAAGTGCAGTAGAGTCCGCTCCCCCAGAAGAGCGACAGCAGGAGCGCTGCGAGCACCGGCTGGTCCTGCAATCGGCCGAGCGAATACGCGGCGAGCAGGATGTGCCCCGCGAAGACCAGTGAGGCGGGGACGACCAGTTCGAGCATCGCCTTCCGCATGGCAAACGCAAGCCGCAGCACTTCGTTCGGAAAGGGGACGCGGTACGTTTCGGAAGCGTTCGTATGCAGCAGCGCGAACAGCCACCACGCCAGTCCGGCGAACGCCAGTTCGGCCAGGATCGTCCAATCGATGAAGTCGAGCTCACCGCAGTACATCCAGTAGGCGATGGCCGCACCAAAGACGACGACCGGTCCGGTGAGAAAGCAGGCGATCCAGACTCCGCAATTCGCACCGGCGTGACCGGCTGACGCGACGATTCTCGGCTCCACTTTGGCCTTGCCTCGCGCCGCAAGCGCCAGCACGGAGTTGAAGTAAGTCATCGTCGTTGCCAGCACGTACGACAGAAAGAACAGCGAAAACCCGAATACCTGGTACGCGATCGTGTTGTTCGCCAATGGATCGATCGAAACCCAGGCGGTGACGCAAAGTGCCGTAAGAATGCTGAGCACCAGGCTCATCCACAGGAATGTTGGAGCCTGCACGAGCGCGTAGGCGACGCTGTGATACCAGCGCGGTTGAAAGGGGACTCCGAAACTCCGCTCGCCGAGCAACCGCGTCCACTTCGGTCGTCTTCGCAAGCGAATCGTCTGAACTCGCGGAGGAGGGGCCACTCCGGGCAGCGCCCCGACGGAATTCGCGCGAGACTCCGCCTCGTTCTCGTTTCGTTGAGATGCTGAATCGGTTCTTGGACGTGCCGGCGTTCGGAACTCTGCCGACCGGTTCTGAAACCGCTCCGAGTTTCGCTCCAGCTTCTCCAGAGTCGACGTTGCAGCGCTCCGGTTGGCGCTCGCTTTCGCCGGCTTCGAAAAGATCCTGAGAAGCGACCTGCCGGACGGAACGGCCACAAGCGACGAGCAGGTCGGACACTGAACGTGCTTGCCTCGCATCTCATTGCGGGCTGTGAATCGCCGACCGCATTCACAGGCAAAGCTGACGCTCATGACAGTTGAAGCCGTGCAGACGTCCCTCTTACGGGTTCACCGCGTCCGCGAGGGAATCTTGCTGACCCTCCTCAGTGTCGGAGGGGGGAAGTGGTTCCACCTCGGGAGCGCGTAACGTCTTGAGGAACGCGATCAGATTCATCCGGCTGGATTGCGACAGCTTCTGGAATCGATCGGCCGATTTCTGCGCCTGACCACCATGCAGCTCAATCGCTTTCTCGAGCGTTTCGGCCCGGCCATCATGCAGATAGGGTGCACAGTCGGCGACGCCCCAGAGGGGGGGAGTCCGCCACTCGCTCGGGTTCGGTCCGCTCCCTTCGGGAAACTCCGGCAGCTCGGCGGGCGGCTCGCCGTATGAGCCTCCGCCGACGAGCGTCTTGCCCATCGAATGGATGAGCAGGTCGCTGTAGATTCCTTTGACGTTACCGACGTCGGGGGTGTGGCAATCGGCGCAGCCGATGGAATGGAACGTTTCCTTGCCGGCCGCAACCATCGCCACTTCGTTCTCGCTCGCGGGGACCGATTCGATCGGTCGAGGGAGCGACGCGATAAACGCCGTGATCTGGTCGCATTGTTCATCAGTCAGATCGATGCCCGGCGGGGAATAGCTGCGATTGTTGAGCGACGCCGGTTGAGGCTGGCTGGGATTGCCGAGCCCGAGCTCGTTGGCGCAGGCGGCCCGGACGAAGTCCGGAAGAGTTCCGATCTGCGCCTTCCAGCCGAACTTTCCGACGCGTCCGTTCGCGAGGCGCAGCGCCCGGCCGACGGGAACTGCTTCGGTCCGCGCATCGGAGAATCCCCAGCGGAGCCGCTGCTCGCGCTCGATTTGAATGAGCAATCGATCGGGGATCGCATCGATCAGATTCGCACCGAAGAGTGCCGGCGTGTTTCGATGCGAAACGTCGACTCCCGCCGCGACTCCGATCGACGGAGGGATCGTGCAATTCGGAATGGAGTTGTTCGGAAGGAGGTCCGCCAGTTTCGGGCGGCAGACGTCATCGAGTCTCGGCGAAAGGTTCGCGAGAGATTCGCGATGCTCCGGTGAGGTCGAGAACGCGTGGACGACACCCGCGCGCGATTCCGGTGTCTGATGCGAGGTTTGTTCGAAGTCCGTGATTCCAAACGAAGGTTTCGAGATGACCGGGACAATCGTGAACGCCGTCACGTTGAACGCAAGCGAGCCACCTCCCCCGGCACCTCCCTGGTTATGACACTCCACGCAGGACTTGCCGTTGAATACCGGACCGAGTCCATCCCCCAGCGGCGCGAGTCGGTCGTGCGGCTCCCAGACGTGCGAGAAGAGCTCTTTCCCCTGCTCGGACATCTTCGCGTCATATTGAAACGTCGGTTCGGGAGATCCGAACAGCCAGCCCGCGGCACGGTAACCGAACGGAAGAACCACGACGACGGGAAGGATCCAGCGGAGCAAGGGAAACGATCGTTTCATGACTGTGCCCTCAGTTTGCGAAAGCGGCTCGTGCGCGGGACGGGGTCGTCGAAAAGACCGGATGTGCATTGTAACGAGCGAAATCCGGCACTGGATCAGCAAGATGCGGGATTCCATCCGGCGAATGCGATAATCTTCCCGCGCGATTGCTGCATTGTTGACGTCGCTCGAAACGCGGTTTGTCTACCGAATTCCGGAGAACCGGGACGAGGCCGTTCGGAGGCCTCGAACGACCCTCCGAAGCGGGATCGGCAAACCGTCAAACGATTGTGAATATGTCGATGCTTGAGTGCGGTTCCCAGCGATGTTGGAAACGGAAGCGGGAGGTTTACGGGTGTGTACATCAGTGAGAACACTGAGCGCGTTTTCGAGGGGCAACGGACGCCCGGAGTTCCGTAACTATCTGGTCCGTTTGCGCTTGTGGCGATGAAGATTCGTTGATGTGCTTTTTTTTCAACACCCGTGATTGAAGATGAACACCGTAATTGGTAGAACGAATGGGTTCATTGGAACGTTTCTTGTTCCCGGGCCCAGCCTGGCTGGACCCAGTTGCGAATCCGCAGTTCTCAAGAGACATCTGACCGGATCCGGTCGGCATTCGTTGTTCACGGGAAGAACAGGACGGGTGCTGGTTTTCACGGGTCATGTCAGCGTCCCGTAAGTTGGCTTTGCTGTCGAGCGGTGCAGGGTGCCGTAGGCGACGGTGATTCTTGCGCGCGTTCGAGAGTGTGACACGAAGAACGGCTTCTTCAACGGAAGGGGGCACGGAAGGCCGCCGATATTTCTTGCTCTGAGGAATCATCGTTTTGCAGGCTTTCCGGAGCCCGTTCGTGCATCGCATCTTAAGCCAACCAGGGAGGATCTTTCTGCGTTAGCGGTGCGTCTGCCGGTCTTGCGATCCCGTCGCAACCTTCGCCGGCAGCATCTCCCGACCGAACGCGGCGAGAAAGCGGGCTTGAGTCGAGAAGTACGTCGGACGTCCTCGAAAGCGGTCCTTTATAAGCCGCCGGAGTGTGACCGACATGACTGTTTCCGACTTGCGAGCCGAAACCCGTAAACAACTGGCAACCCGAGCCAAAAGGCATCAGATTGCCGGCTGGCATGAGATGACCAAGGAAGACCTCATCCGCGCCCTCGTCCGGCGCCTCCGTTCCACCAAGGGAATGCGCCCGACGCGTGCCAAAACGTCGCCGGCCCGTTCGAGCCGAACAGCGGCGCGACCCGCGAGTTCCCCAAACGGCAGCGGAAGCAACGGCCACACGAACGGTGCTTCGAAGCCGAAATCGGACAAAACACGCGCGCACGTCATCGCGAGTACTGTCCGACGTCAGCTGAAGCCGACCGCGATCGTCGAAGGGGACGATCAGGCCCCTAAAGATCGGATTTCAGCCCGTGCGCACGATGCGTTCTGGATCTACGTCGAATGGACTCTCACGCAGAACATCATCGACCGCGCCGTTGCGGCTCTCGGCGTCGAGTGGCATCAGGCGGTTCCCGTCCTGCGGCTGTTCGACGTCACGACGAACGACGCTGAGACCCCGTCGAAGATTTATCTCCGGGATATCGAAATTCACGGAGAGATCGACCACTGGTATGTCCCGGTCGAGAATCCGCCGCGTGCCTATCGACTCCACATCGGGTACCGGGGAGCGAACGGCACATTCTTCACGATGGCGAAATCGAACCGCGTGACATTGCCCCGACCCGGAGCTCCTTCACCGCGCGCCAATGGCACGGCCCAGCCGGGCTCGACCGATATGGATGGGAACGATGCCTCCGTGCCGAAGAAACGCCAGAACCTGCGCGTGACGCACGTGAACCGGGCCCGCGAATCGAGCCACACCGCGTACAACGGCGAAGGTTTTCTCGCGGGCTTTCCGTTCAAGCTCGAAACCGAGCTCATCGTGCACGGCTCGACCCATCCCGACGCCGAGCTGACGCTGCTGGGCGATCCAGTGCCGGTGCGCAAGGACGGCACGTTCTCGCTCCGTTTCACCCTCCCGAACGGCCGTCAGGTCATTCCCGCCGTGGCGATTCACCCGCACGGCGCCGAACAGCGGACGATCGTGCTGGGGATCGAGCGAAACACGAAAGAGCTCGAGCCGCTCCCTCTTGACGAAATGGCTCAGTAACCACGGACACGGACGCTGATCTTCAAAAACCGGTGCGACGAGTAAATTTTCTGGTTTGCGCGATACCTTTCGCCCCGAGCCGGGTTAGATCAGAATAGGGCGAAAGCCGTCACCGGTTCAGGGAAAACTGTGGTTACGAGCGAAACCGGAAATCTGTCGCACTTGCGCGATCCGGACGTACAGCTGATGCTGCGCGTTAAGGAAGGGGACGACGCTGCGTTCGAGCAGATCGTTGCCGCGTACCAGGACCGGCTGGTCGGCGTCTTCTGGCACGTGCTGCATGACCTGCCGGCCGCTGAAGATCTTGCCCAGGAAACCTTCCTGCGAATTTATCGCGCGCGGCGGGGCTATGAGCCGACCGCGAAGTTCTCGACGTGGGTCTTTCGGATCGCGAACAATCTTGCGAGCAATTCGCGTCGCGGCAAGTTCCGAAGGAAGGAAGTCTCGATCGACAAGGACGATTCGAGTCCGATGAGC
>JBFWWA010000295.1:0-6354 GCA_050246455.1 Planctomycetaceae bacterium | reverse complement strand
GATCTGTGAAGAGCGGCCCGCGGTGGTGCGCGGCCTGTGCCGCCGCTGCCGGCAGGGAACCCGAAGGGCCGTCGCCGCCCGCATGACCACCGAACAGGCGCTGATCGATCATGGAATGCTGCTCCCACGTCAGCCGGGCCCCTTCCCCCAGAGGCCGGTGAAGTGGCGAAGACGGCTCGAGGAACTGAAGCTGATCAAACGCCGCCTCTCATGCCCCCCGGAATCCCAGCCGATCCGCCGACCGAATTCGTGAGGCCGAAATGCGCAAAGCGCGGCGTTCCCATCCCCTGCTCGACGACGACTCGCAATGCGTGCTTGCGGAATTGCTGCGCCGCGTGGCGGTGCGCGTCACCCACTTCCGGCAGCCGCATCCCTACGGATCGACCGTCGCGGTCGAGGAGCTGGCGGAGGTCGATCTCGTCGAACCGTGGGTTTCGCTGCCGGTTGAAACCGACACGATCCCGGTCGAAATCGCGGGGACGAGCCGGTGGGATGCCGTCGAACGGCGAGTCCGGTTCTTCAACCCCCAGGTGCGGGAGGGCATGGTGACCTACGATGCGGAGCTGGAGTGAGAGGGTGGGAGGCAGGAAACAGGAGGTAGGGTTCCGGAAAGCGGAAAAAGCGGTCGTCTTTGATTTCCATTCTGTTCAAACGTCATGCGCGCCGGGTTGGGAGAGTTGGTCATGCCGCGGGTTATTCTGTTTTTGAATGAGGGGGAGCCGCGCGAGGTCGGCGGGGTTCGCGTGACGGCGCGCGTTCTCCGTTCCAGCGGGCGGCGTATTCGCGTCATCGTCGATCTTCCGCCGCAGGGTCGGACGGCAACCGGCGGCCAGAGTTCCGATGCCGATCCCATTCCCCCCACTCCCGCGGCCGGTCCCGCGCTTCGAATCTCGAAAGAAGCGATCTGACCCCGCCGACTCGCGCGATCGGCACAACAGCAACGGCGCTTGCAGCTTGCGCGACGTGCATCATTCCCGGTCTTTCCGCGCATCGGTTCGAATTGCGTGGGGAATGATCGGGCCGCATTCCCTGCGATGCCGAAAAACCGGGAGCCGCGCTCGGCACCCACGAGACACTGCACCACGACGGAACATCTGAGCATGCGCGCCGCACTGGCGACCTGGTTCGCCAAGGGAATCGCCGGCTATCTTCCGGAAATCCGCTGCCGACTGCCGGTCGAAGCCGACCAGAAGCAGGTCTACCTGACGTTCGACGACGGGCCGACCCTCGACGGCACACCCCGCATACTCGACGTCCTCGACAGGCTCAACGTCACCGCGACATTCTTTCTCGTCGGAAAGAATGCCGTTGCCCACCCGTCGCTTGTCCGGGCGATTCAGCAGGCGGGGCACACCATCGGCAGCCACAGCCACCAGCATCTGGATGCCTGGCGTGCCTCCGCCGGGGCGGTGATGCGCGATCTCACGAACGGCATGCGCGCGATCGAAGACGTCATCGGCTCGCCGGTGAAGTGGATGCGCCCGCCGTTCGGCCGCATCACGCGCGCGGTCGTCCGCTGGTCGCGGCGCAACGGGCAGCAGATCCTGTTGTGGGATATTCTCCCGGCGGATTTCTCTCAGGGAACCACGCGCCGGCGCATTGTGCGGCAGCTCACGGCGGGGCTGCGCGCGGGCTCCGTCATCTGCCTGCACGACAACGCGAAAGCGCTCCGCATCACTCCCGACGCTCTGGAAATCGCGCTCCCGCAACTGCTCGACGCCGGGTGGAAGTTCGCACCGGTCAAATAGCCGCTGCTCGCCGGCTGGTTTCACCGTAGCGGTCGCAGAGTACGGAGAAAACTCGAGACGAAATTGAATAAGGAACCCAGGAAACCAGGAACTAAGACAAGGAGAGGATGGCTGATGGAGAGTCGATGATCGGTTGTTGCGACCATTCCTCGAACTTGCGTCTCGACTTCTCCCGCCGTTCTCAAATTTCCTTTCCTGGTTTCCTGGCTTCCTTATTTACGATTCGGAATTCTCTCTGCAATCTCCGCGCGGAACTGGCGATATCCCGGAAATCACCCCCGAACCGCCCCAATCCCGCCGGTTTTGCATCCACTTGTCCCTCCCGGTATGCTGATGGATCAGCGAATGTTGATGCCCGCAACCGGGCCTGCAGTCGTACCGTCATTGATCACGAGTCATTCTGAAACCGACCCCGACATCTGACTCCGACCCGAGACTCTTCCGAAAGGAGACCGCGGTGAGCGCGAAACATCCGAACCGTCGAGACTTCCTCAAAACGACTGCCACGGCTGCGGCCGCCGGCACGGTGCCGTTCTGGTTCCCGATCAATCAATCGCTGGCGAATTCCTTCAAGGCGCCGAGCGAACGGCCGGTCATCGGCTGCATCGGCACCGGCGATCGCTGGAACGGCGTGGGGCCGAACGCGCTGGCATTCGGAGATTGCGTCGCGGTCTGCGACGTCGATTCCGATCATGCCACCAAAGGGCATCAGAAGGTCAAGGAGATCCAGGGGAAGAAGGGAGTCAATCGCGAGATCGGCGTCTACGAGAACTATCATGAGCTTCTCGAACGCAAAGACATCGAAGCGGTAACGATCGTCACGCCCGACCACTGGCATACGAAGATTGCCATCGATGCCATGCGCGCGGGGAAAGACGTCTACTGCGAGAAGCCGCTCACTCTCACGATCGACGAAGGAAAGCAGATCATCAAGGTGCTCGAGGAGACGGGGCGCGTCTTCCAGGTCGGCACGCAGCAGCGCAGCGAAATGGGGCTGCTGTTCCTCAAGGCGGTCGCCATGATTCGCGACGGGCGCATCGGCGATGTCCAGAAAGTCACCTGCAATATCGGAGACGCGCCGACGAGCGGACCGCTCGAAAAGACCGCGCCGCCGCCGAATCTCAACTGGGACATGTGGCTCGGGCAGGCCCCGAAGGTCGATTACATTCCCAGACGCTGCCACTACGAGTTCCGCTGGTGGTACGAGTACTCCGGCGGAAAGATGACCGACTGGGGTGCGCACCATGTCGACATCGCCCAGTGGGCGATCGGAATGGACAACGCCGGCCCGGTCTCCGTCGAAGGACTCGCGGCGAAGCATCCGGTGCCGCTGAAGGATGGCTACCCCACGCTCGACAATCAGTACAACGTCGCCACGACGTTCCAGATTCAATGCATGTTCCCCAACGGCGTGGAAGTGCAGATTGTCGATAACTCCCCCGACGGCAACGGCGTGCTCTTTGAAGGGACGAAGGGACGGTTCCATGTCAGCCGCAGCCGCATGAAGGGGAAGCCGGTCGACGATCTCGAGAAGAACCCGATTCCCGAAGAGCTGATCACGAAGCTCTACAAGGGGAAGAAGCCGGGCAACCACATGGGGAACTTCTTCGAGTGCATCAAGACGCGCGAGCAGCCGATCTCGGACGTCCACACGCACCACCGTGCGATGACGACCTGCCATCTCGCGAACATTGCGATCCGCCTCGGCCGGAAGATCAACTGGGACTACCAGACCCAGCAGATCGTCGGCGATGCGGACGCTGCGAAGTGGACGAGCCGCGAACAGCGGAAAGGCTTCGAGACGAACGCGTAATCGCAACGTCTCCGACAATGCAAGAATGAAACCGCGGGGCGCCGAAGACATTCGGCGCTCCGTTTTTTGTTGCGTGGAGGGCGACGCCGAGATTCTGTCCTGAATATGGGTGGCAGCGGTTGCTTTGCAGCCGGTGTGACGAAGTCACAAGAGGCAGGCATTTCAAAGTCGAAACGACGATACCTCTTGCGGGCTGTGCCCGCCCCGGTTGACGAGCAACCGGGGCCACCCTGCCGTTTCATTTCGCCGTCGTGTTGTCCGGGTCCAATCCGGGATCGGGCCGCGCTTCGTACCTGGCGAGCATCTGCTTCGCGATGGGGGCAAGGTTTGAGTCCGGCGCGATTTTCAGGAACTCGCGGAAGTGATGCCCCGCCTTCTGCCGGTCTCCCATTTCGTCATACGTCGTCGCCAACCCCCAATGCGGATCCGGCAGATCGGGAGCCAGCGCGAGCGCCCGCGTGTAAAACTCGATCGCCGCCTCGAACTCGTCCCGTTGGAGAAACACCGACCCGAGACCCAGGCTGGCCATGCTCGATTTCGGATCGAGCTTCGCCGCGCGGCGGTAATTTTCCTCCGCGCCCTGCAAGTCGTGCTGATCGATGCGGCAGGAGCCGAGGCCGATGTATCCGAGCGCGTTGTCGGGCTCGAGCGCGATGATCTTCCGATACAGCGCTTCCGCTTCGCTGTGCTTCCCCTGTTCGGTCAGGTCGGCCGCCTCGTGATACATTTCCGGGTAGTTCGACGTTCCCTCGTTGTAGCTTACGGAACCGGGTAGAGAGTCGTACTCGACGCGATTGCGCCCGGCGGCGAAACGGGGATTCTCACTGCTCCTGTTCGCGGCAAAGACAAGGCCGGCGACAATCAGGAGACAGAACACGACCGAAAGATGCTCATCGTATCTTCGCATCGCAAGACCTTGCGGAATCGTTCACGACCGATACGGAAACCCGACCTCGGCTTCGTCAATGATACCGTTACTTGCCGGGCGACAGAAACTCCGTGCTAAACGCGGCTTTCGGATCGACGCTGCCCGGCTTGATGGCTCCCACTTCTTCCAGTTGCTTCGCCAGCTTTTCCCAGCGCTCGGGGCTCATCGTTCCGATGGAATCGATCGGAGTTTCCTTCGTAATGCAGAGAGGCTTGAGCGCTTTGACACCGTAGTCGAGGACGTCGCGTCCCATCTGCGGATTGAGGCCGGCGATGTGCGCGTTCGTCTCATCGGGTTGTTCCAGATACTTCTTCCACCCGCGCACAGTTGCGCCGACCATCTTCCGGACCAGGTCCGGTTTCTCGCGGACCGATTCGCCGCCGGCGATCATCACGCTGGTGTAGGGGTTGTAGCCAAGGTCGGAGACCATCAACGTGTGCGGATCTCCCTTTTCCTTCTCGGCGAGAAAGGGCTCGCTGAAGATGTACGCCTGCTGCGCGAATTTTTCATCGAGCAGGAACTGGCTGACGTTGCCGGAGTACGGAACGAGCTCGACTCCTTCGAGTGGAACATTCTTCTTGAAGAATTCCGCCCACGCCGCTCCGCTGCCGATCGCGAGCCTGATGTTCTTCAGCTGATCGAACGACTGGATGCCGGATGAGCGATGCACCATGATGCAGCGCGGGCTGGTTTGAATCGGCGCCATCACCGCGACGACATCCGCTTCGGCGGCGCGCCCCATCAGGATGCGGTCGGCATTCTCGATTCCGAAATCGACCGAGCCGTTCGCCACGCGCTGCAGCGTCGGCGTGTTCGGTCCGCCGGGGAGGATCTCGACGTCGAGCCCCGCTTCCGCGTAGTAGCCATGAATTCGCGCGGCATAAAACCCGCCGTGCTCCGCCTCGGGATACCAGTTGAGTGCGAGTTGCACCTTCCGGAGCGGGGCCTTCGAATCGTTTTCGACTTGCGTTCCGGAGCGATTCTCCGGCGCGCGTTCAGCGCATCCGAAGCCGGCGCACATCGCGAGGATGAGGAACAAAAACAACCGCTGGCAGAAGGTCATGGCAATTCCCAGGCCGACGACTTGTCGTCGGAACAGACGAGGTGCGGCGCTCAATTCCCCATGACGTATCGGCCGTCACGGCTCGGCCGCGTCTCCGCGATCATACCAGCGGCCAAGAATTGTTGCGCTCGCGACGGAGATGGCCGCGAAGACGACGATTCCCAGAAACGCGCAGGCGAAGACCGCCGCGAACAGTTCCGCCGTTTTCATCTGATCGTTCGTCTGCCGGACGAGATACCCGAGCCCGAACTGCTGGACGCCGTAACCTGCGAAGAACTCGCCGACGATGGCACCGATCACCGCCAGTCCGGCCGACGTCTTGGCACCGGCGACAAGATACGGCACGGCGTTCGGCAGCCGCAGCTTGGTGAGAATCTGCCAGCGCGTGGCGCGGCAAAGTCGAAACAGTTCGATCCTGTCGGGATCGATCTCGGTGAGCCCGGCCGTCGCATTCGTGATCATTGGAAACAGGCTGATGATGAACGAAACGAAAACAACGCTCTGAAAACCGTAGCCGAACCAGATGACGATGAGCGGAGCGATCGCGACCATCGGGACCGTCTGCAGGAAGATCGCGTACGGAAAGAGGCTGCTGCGGATGATCTTTGACTGTGAAAAGAGAATTCCGGCGATGGTGCCGACAACCACGCTGGCAGCGAAGCCCGCCGCCGCCGCGCCGGCGGTCAGACGCGTTGCGCTCCAGAGCGACTGCCGCATTTCGAGCGCCGCCGAGAAAATGGCCGTGGGACGCGGCAGCACGTACAGCGGAACTTTGAACACAACGACCAGCAGTTCCCAAAGC
>JBFWWA010000294.1:0-6372 GCA_050246455.1 Planctomycetaceae bacterium | reverse complement strand
ACGGCGATGTGGCAGCCGGAATCGACTTCAGAAAGGCGATGAGATCGGCCATCTGCTGCGCGGAAATTTCTTTTTCGAGTCCTTCGGGCATCAGCGATTTGCCGTTCGAGACCATCGTGTCGATATTGTTGCGAAGTACAACATCCTCTTTCGCTTCTGCTCGGCGTAACGTCACGCTCGTCGCGGTTTCCGACGCAACAAGGCCGGTGAGCAATGTTCCCTGCTGCGTGACGACGGTGTAAGTGTTGAAGTTCGGCTGCGCTTCGCGGTTCGGATCAAGAATGGCGACCAAGAGGTCTGCAGGGGATTTGTTCTGCGTCGACGCAAGGTCGGGCCCGACGGCATGGCCGACCGATCCGACACGATGACAGGTTGCACAGGTCTTCTCGAACACGGCACGTCCGCGCATTGCGTCTGTGGAAAGCGTCAATACCGACTGATAGGACGCGACGGCCTTCGCGCGGTCGCCCGCAAGTTCCGCCTCGAAGAGCTGTTTGCTGCGATTGCGAATCGCCTCCTCGGGATGGTTGAGGAGGATCTGCTTCTTGTCGCGCTCAATTTCGGCGCGGAGCACTTCGCCGGTATCGACCGCCGCGAGTAGCGTTTCGATCCGATCACGGCTTCGCAGAAGAGAGTCAATCACATCGCGGCGTACCTGGGGGCTGTACGTCTTCCAGCCACCAAGAATCAGTGCGCCGACCTCGCGCCCCTCGTGTGACGACAGTGCGGCCACCGATGCCAGCTGTAAGGGCTGCGGCACCTGCGGAGAAAGGAGCTCCGCGAGCTTCGTTGTCCGGTCGGCGTTCGCATCGAATGCCAGAAGCCCGACAGCTGCCACGCGTGACGGAGTTTCGTTGGTATCGTTGCCGGCGATCTCCGATGCCTTCTGAAATAATGTCTCGATTGATTGCCGGACTTTCGAATCCTGCGGAGCATCCGCCAGCACTTTCGCCATCGACGAGCCCCGGCGCGTCAAGCCTTCACCCAGGGCACGGACGACGCGCTGCTGCAGCAGCAGGTCGTTACCCAGTTGGGCCGCGGTTTCGAGAACGTCGAGCGCCGGCTTCGAGTCGGGTTGCGCGCCGACGATGGAAACAAGATCGGAAATGAGACCCTGAGTTCCTTTCTCGCTGCGAAACTTCTCATCGCTCAGCAGCTCGGCAACCAGCTTGCCGGCGTTTCCGGCGACCGACGTCATCATGGCGCTTCGGATCAGTTCGTCATCGCTCGCACGACGGGCGAGCTTCGCGAGCCCCTCCACCCCCTTGTCGGCGGGAATGAAACCGAGTGAAAACGCGGCCTGCATGACGACTTCGAGGTCCGCATCGTCGACGAGAGCAACAATCGGCGCGGCAGCCTCCGGAGAAGCCTCAAGGAACTTTTCCGAAAGTCGAGCCGCATGAATGCGAACGCCCGCGGACTCATCCTTGATTGCCGGGACGACAATTTCGGGGGTAAGTGCGCCGAGACCGTCGAGAGTGTAAAGGGCGTGCAGCCTTCCGAGAGGAGATCTCGACGATCGAACGAGTTCGCGCAGTGCATCGACGACCGACTTGTCTTGCCGTTCGTAAAGGAGCCGTTGGGCCGTCTCCCGATTCCATGAGTTCTCGGATTCGAGTTCCTTCACCAGGTCAGCCGAACTGGCAGCGCTCAGCTTCGGCGGTTTGATCCGTTCCATGTTCGGCGAAACGAGGCGGTAAATTCGTCCGCGTTCGTTCCCACTTTCGAGATCGAGGTGCTGCTTGATTTCTTCCGGAATCGAAGCCGGGTGCTCGATTGTCTCCCGGTACATGTCGAGGACGCAGAGCGTGCCATCCGGTGCGTTTACAAAGTTAACCGGGCGGAACCAGTTGTCGGTCGACGTGACGAACTCGGTGTTTTCGTCAGCCCGTTCTGCGACGAGTCCGGCCCCCTTCTGCCGAATCCTCTTCCGATGGATCAGGTTGCCGCCGACGTCGCCGATGATCGCGTTTCCGCGGAACTCCGGCGGATAGGCGGCGCCTCGATAGATCGTCACGCCGGCGGCCGATGTGAAGAATCCGGTTGCGAACTGCTCGGTAAAGGGGAGCCCGCTCCGAATTTTGGGATCGGCGACGCGCATCCGCGTTCGCACGACGCGCCACGGCTCGGGTGCACTGCGGCGGAAGACCGGTGCCGCCGGCCCCTCCTTCGCGATTGTGCGGATCGCCCCCGACACTGCGAAATACGGATTCCGGCGCAGATAGCGATCGGGGAATACCACCTGCTCAATGTGATTGCTGTTATTGCAGATGAACCGTCGTCCCCAGTCATCCATCGAGTGGCCCCACTGGTCGCCGCCGGTCAGAGGCTCGATCTTTTCAGAGACCGGATCGAAACTGATGTCCTGTCCGCGAATCGTGAAGATCGTGGCTCCTTGCCGCGTCAGCTCTCCGCCGTTGCGCCCTCCCGCCAGATATATGCGGTTCTCGAGAGCCCATTTCAAGTTGTTAGCGAGAGCCTGCACGTTGTCGCGGCGAAAACCGGAAAGGACGATCCGCCGCACGTCGGCCACGCCGTCGCCGTTTGTATCCTTGAAGAAGTGCAGATGGGGCGGGGCGAGGATAAACACGCCCCCGTCATAGGGGCAGACCGAAACCGGCCACGAGATGCCGTCGCCGAAAATCTTGCTCTGGTCCATCTTCCCGTCGCCGTCCGTGTCTTCGAGCAGCCGGACAATGCCGTCGTTCGGCTTGCCGCCCCCTTTGGGGTTGAGCGTCGTCGGCTCCGCCGAAAAGGGGTAGCCGTGCATCTCGGCGACGTACATCCGCCCGTCGGCGTCAAAACAGGCATCGACTGGATCGGCGACCATCGGCTCGGAAGCGACCAGCTGCAGCGTGAATCCATGCTCGAGCTTAAAGGTCTTTAGCGCGTCAGCCGGTTCGATACCGGGGATCCGAGGGAGCTCATCGGCGAGCTGTTTCGCGGCGGCCGCGGGCTCTTTGGTGACTTCCTTCTGGTCCGCCTCAGACTCACCAAGAGCGGCAAGGAACAGCACACAAACGAGGAGCAACAGTGTGAGCGAGGCGACCGGGCCGGCGGCCGTTCGACGGTGAAATCTCATTGGTGATCCGAATGGGTGCAGGGTGAGGCGAATATCCTTCCCTGGATCTGGTTGGGCTGTCCACGGGGCGGGCTCGCATCGAAAAGAAGCCCGCCCCGAGTGTACTCACGGGGCCGGAGCGCCGCCAGCACCTCCGGAGATGCACCGATCGCGCCAGCCCGATCGGCATCACGTCTGTTCGACCGGCCGGAGACCGGGGAATTCGCAAAGCGGAACACTTTCGGTCGGTTCGGCCAGAATCTCCGCAAGGGTTGTATCGGCGAAGGCCTTTTCGACCTGCGCCAGTGCACCGTCCAGTCGCGCGTGCAGCGGGCAGAGCCGGACGCCGTGCGACTTGAGTTCGAGGGGGCACGAGCGGATTCGCTGAATCGGCTCGACGCTGTTGACGACCTCGAGAATCGTCAGCTCGTCCGGTTGTTTCGCAAGATGGAAGCCGCCGTGAAGTCCCCGTTGCGACTGCACGATTCCCTGTCGGGCCAGGGTCTGCAAGACCTTGGAAAGATAAGCGGCGGGGACTCGGGTCACGCGGGCAATCTGCTCGGTCGTTTGCGCCTTGGGGGCACCGTGGGCAAGACAAACGACGGCCCGGAGCGCGTATTCGACGGTCTGCGAAAACATGGTCCATCCCCTCAAAATCTGCGAAACCGATTAATTGGACATTGACATCCAATTAAATCGGGATATCCTGTCGATAAACAGGATATGTTTATCCGATTATGTCTCTCAGGAGCCTCTCCGGCAATCCCCCTCGCGCACAAGGATCAGGTTATGCAACGGATCAGCGAAAGCCGCCTCGAATCGGACCTCGGGTACCGATTCGGATATCTCGCCGGCTTCATGAACTTCGGTGAAGAAGACATCGCGGCCATTCAGGGAGCTGCGAGCCACATTGCACCGCTCGTGCCGGTTCTCGTCGATGCGGTGTACGAAAAGCTTTTCTCCTACGATGCCACGCGCCGCCATTTCGTGCCAGTACAACACGGGTACGAAGGACCGACACCGGGGGGTTTGGAGGAAGTCACGCACAATCACCCGTTGATCCAGTTCCGGAAGGAGCATCTCGGCCGTTACCTGGCTCGGCTTGTTTCGCAACCTTACGACTCCAAGATGGTCAACTATCTCGACTTCGTCGGAAAGATGCATACTCCGCGAGCCGGCAACCCGGAATTGGACGTACCGCTGGTGCAGATGAATGCACTGATGGGATTCGTCTCGGATGCACTCTTGAATGCAATCTTGGGCCTCGGACTCGACCGGGAGACAGAACGGCGCACAGTGCGAGCTTTCAACAAGCTTCTCTGGCTGCAAAATGACTTGATCAATCGACACTACGCGGCCACAGCATCCGTCAACTGACTGTACCAGCGGCCGCTGGATTCTCCCGGAGCACAGACGATACCGTCTGTGCTTTTTTTCGTCTTCCCGTCGATCAACCCTCCAGCATGGAAAGCGGGTTTTTTCGGTTCTCGAGGGGGAGGTTTACCGGCTTTTGTTGACGATGTGAATCGAATATCGCCGCGATCATTTCAATGGTTGCTCGCGCGTCGTAGGCACTGCATTTTGGCTGCCGATCCTTTTCGATGCAGTCGATCAGGTCGTTAACGGCTGCGGCATTTCCACCTTCCTGTCCCTCGCCGCTCAAGGGTTCGGGCTTGCCGATTCCGGCCGAGGTCAACTGCTGCCAGCCCCGTTTGCTCCGTCCCGGCGACCAGGACGAGTCACGCAGAACATATCCGGGATTCAAATAGCCTGTAACGAGTTCGATGATTCCCTTCGTTCCGAAGACCTGCAGTCCGAACCGTGAGGGAGTTCCTGCGACGTTCCGACGCGAGGAGAAGTAGCCGATGATTCCCTTGTCGAACTGATACGTGGCGCGCACGTTATCGCCGGCGAGGGGGCCGATTCCTTCGTTTCCGTCAATGACGTCCCCTTTGGTGATCCTTTTCCCTTTGACAGTCACTTCGCCGGAGCAATTCTTTGCATCGCCGACGAGCGCACGCATGAGATCCATCAGATGGGAACCAAGGACCCACAAATCCTCGCTGCCGCCGCGTCCGTCTTCCTTGCCGCGCGCGCGGATTTCGAGCACATCCCCGATAACGTCGGACGCGATGATCGATTTCGCGGTATCGACGATCGGCGACCAGCGGGTCTGATGGGCAATGGCCAGCTTGAGGTGCCGCATCTCGAGCGCCTGGACCATCTGGTCGGCTTCCTCGAGTGACCGGGCGAAGGGCTTTTCCATAAAGATATGGCAACCGTGCTCAGCGCAGGCCATCACCATTTCGTGATGGCAGTCGAGCCAGCGGGGGCCGACCGCGACGATATCGAGCTTTTCGCGCCCGAGCATCTCGCGGTAATCGGCGTAGGAAGTGGGGGCGCCGGTTTTTTTGACCGCTTCCGCCCGCCCTTTTTCGTCTTCATCCGCGAGGGCGACGACTTCGGCACGAGGGATATATTTCCAGACCGTGTCGATGCCGTGACCGTAGTTCCCTTTTCCAGTGCGGCCAATGATGCCGACGCGATACGTCTTCGCCATGAATCGCTCCTGTCGATGAAGGTCCACGTGTGCGTCCATCTTGCCATATCGACCGGGGAACTCAAGCAGGTCCGGATCCTGGACATGGGAGTATGGCCGACAGTACTTGTTTCGGCGGATACGGACGACGACAGTTTGGCTGCGGACCCGAAGTTCTTCCGCCGGCTTCGGGGTTGCCGCAATCTGCGCCGTCTGCCAGAATCAGCGCGCAAGGTGAAGTTCGTGTGGCGACCGAGGAAGCCACGAAATTCAGGAAAGGATCTCTCTGACATGAACGGCATCTCGATCCGCCTCTGGTCACTGATTGCGGTGATCACAATCTCTGTTCCGTTGGCCGGCTGCTCGGATTCCTCGTCGACTTCCACCGGATCAGCCGTCAGCCCTGCGGGAAATGGTGCCGCGTCATCGGATTCGTCCGGACCCGTCAAAGGGGGGACGATGCTCACCAACATGCCGAACTGGCCGGAGAATCTCCGGGTCTATGGAACCGGGTCGAACACCTACATCAATTCGATCATTGAAGGTTTGTGCTACGAGTCGCTCTGCTCGATTGACCCGGAAACGCTCGAGTTCAAGCCGAATCTCGCTACGAAGTGGAAGATCTCCGACGACAAGATGAAATTCGAGTTTGAGATCAACCCGAACGCGAAGTGGTCGGACGGGAAGCCGGTGACCTCCGAAGACGTGATCGCCACATACCGGCTGATCATGGACGAATCGCTGCAGGACCCGATGAACCGCGTCGCCATGG
>JBFWWA010000293.1:0-6373 GCA_050246455.1 Planctomycetaceae bacterium | reverse complement strand
CCGGGAGCAGATCGCGGACGGTGTCGCGCTCGGTCTTCAGCTCGTTGACCGTGGCTTCGATCTTCTGCTTTGCGAACTCGTTGTGTTCCTGTCCTTGCACGATTTTCCACGTCTTGCCGTCGCTGGTGAGCGGAAAACCGACAATCAGGCCCTTCTCGATGCCGTAGCTGCCGTCGCTTGCGACCGCGGCACTGAAGCTCTCGCCTTTGGGTGTCGGATGCGAGATAGCCCGCAGCGTATCGAGAGCGGCGTTTGCGGCGGAAGCAGCACTGGAGGCCCCGCGCGCCTTGATGACAGCCGCTCCGCGCTTCTGCACCGTGTCGATGAAAGTGGTTTTGAGCCAGTTCTCGTCGGTGATGACCTGCGGCGCCGGCTTGCCATCAATCGTGGCGTGGTAGAAGTCGGGATACTGCGTGGCGGAGTGGTTCCCCCAGATGCCGACGTTCTTGACCGAAGCGATCGGTCGCCCGGATTTCTTTGCGAGCTGCGAAACGGCGCGGTTTTCATCAAGGCGTGTCATCGCATACCAGCGGTCGCGCGGCACATCCGGGGCGTGATGCATGGCAATGAGACAGTTCGTGTTACAGGGGTTGCCGACGACGATGACACGGACGTCCTTCGCGGCGGCGGCCTGAATGGCTTTTCCGGTGCTGGTGAAAATCGGCCCGTTGACGCGGATGAGATCGGCCCGCTCCATCCCTTCCTTGCGGGGAACGCTTCCGACGCAGAGGACGTAGTTGCAGTCGCGGAAACCTTCTTCCAGGTGGCTGCTGTCCGCTTTCACCACTCCGGCGAGTGTCGGAAACGCGCAGTCGTCGAGTTCCATTTCCACTCCGTCGAGTGCAGGCATCACCGGCGGCACTTCAATCAGGTGCAGGATGACGGGTTGATTCGGACCGAAGATCTGGCCGGATGCGAGGCGGAAAATGAGTGCGTATCCGATTTGTCCGGCGGCACCGGTCACCGCAACGCGAATGGGGGTCGTCATCGATCTGCTCCTGAGAATCCCGTTGTTTCAATGTCGTTCTGGGTTATTCGTTCTTGTAGCGACTCGTCCGACAGCGGGCAACCGAGCGGCTTGAAGCTCATCTTTTCCCACTTCGCGACAGTCGCTATAGTTCCCGCCCCACACTCACCCTCCTGCCGAATACCAACCAAGCTCGACAACCAGAACCTCGTGAAGGGTTACGACATATGATCGGAATCGATCTTGTTCCATCTGCGTATCTGGCGCGTTGTTCCGAAGCGATGAACGCTGTCGATACCTGCACCGTGGAACGGCTCGCCCAGGAAATTCACGCCGCGTATGTGGACGGACGTTTCATCTTCCTGTGCGGCAACGGCGGCAGCGCGTCGAACGCGTCTCACATCTGCGAAGACTTCGCGAAGAGCACGCTCGACCGGAAGGATTTCGGTAACGACTCCGTCCGCCGACTGAAGGTGCTGAGCCTCACCGATAACACCGCCGGAATTCTTGCGTGGGGAAACGATGAAGGTTTCGACCGGGTCTTCGTCGAGCAGCTCAAGACGTATGCGTCACCCGACGACATGCTGATCGCCATCAGCGGGAGCGGAAACAGCGCCAACATCCTCAATGCCGTGGAGTGGGCCAATCACCAGAGTCTGCGGACGTGGGGAATTACCGGATTCAACGGCGGGAAACTGCACGATCTGGCGCAAGAGGTGATTCACGTCCCGGTTGACGACATGGGACTGGTGGAGTCCATTCACCTGCTGCTGTTCCACTGGATTCTCGACGACGTGCACGCCCGGATCTATCGGACAGGGCGGCACGCGCGACCGGCGGCTCGTCCCGGGAACAGCACTCGAGGCGCCGCGTAGCGGCGGACCGAAGGAAACTACTTCGCCTGAGAAACCGGAAGTTCCGCCTTCTCGGACTCCGCTGGTTTCAGCGGTGCGAGTTTGCCCGACTTGAGCTCGGCGAGGACCGGGAGAATCGTAGCCACCGGGAGTGCATAGGTTTCCGTGCGCCCCGCGCGTGCCACATTGATGCCGATCGCTTTGCCGGCAAGACCGACGACCGGGCCGCCGCATTCCTCCGGACTGATCACCGTATCGTGCTGGAGGACTGGAGGAAATCCGGAACGGCGTCGACTCAACCGGCCACCCAGATGATTCATGAACCCGGAGCGGCTCAACATTTCCGGAGGCGCGTGATCCAGCGTGATCTGGATCTGCTCCGTGGCATCGCCCCGGGCAAATTCGAGTTCAATTTTTTCGCCGGGCTGATGACGGCCGATTGCGTCGACGAGTGTTTCTTCCGTGGATGTCTTCATTCCGGCGACGCGACGAATGATGTCGCCGACTTTAAGTCCCGATTTCTCGGCGGGGCTCTGTGAGAAGACGCGGGTGACCCGGGGGCCTTCCTTCGCCGACTCAATCGCGACTCCCAGCACGCCCCGCTGTTCCGGGAGGGTGCGGCTTCGCACCGAGACCACCCCGACGGCTACAGGGACGTCCTCTATTCCGGGTGTGACGAGCCACTGTCCGACGTCCGGATTGGCCTGGTCCCATTCAATGACTCGCAGGCTCTGGGCGTTGATTCTCAGAAGTGCAAGATCGAGCTTCTCTTCCACACCGGCAATTCGAGCGTCGAATTCGCGATCGTCGGAAAGTCGGCAAACGATGGTTCCCGACAACTGGCTGGCCTTCGTGAGAATTCCCCCATCGGCATCGACGATAACCCCCAGTGCGGCCGGTTTGCCGTCGCAGAATACTCGCACCGTGGAATGGCGCGGCGACTGGACGACTTCGCGAAACGCAGCGCGGACCGAGGCTCCGCTCTTGTACTGCGCACGGGGGAGTCGCGACTCCGGAACTTCTGCAAGCAACGAAGTTCCGCTCAGTACAAGTAGCGCGATCAAGGTTCGCGGCAGTTTCTTCATGGTCTCGCTCGTTGTTCCTGGGGAGCGTTCTGACTCCGTCCGTTCGACGTTCGACTGAGGCTCAAGGGAAAGACATCAGGGGCGCGCTGAACCTGAGCGGCTTATCTTCGCGGATCAGTTCAATCTGGATCGTATCTCCCGCCGATCGTTTTGCAATCTGGCGGCGCATTTCTTCAAACGTGTGTACCTGGACGCCGTCGATGTGCGTCACGACGTCACCTGTCGCGAGTCCGGCGCTGCTGGCAGGCATGCCGGGAAAGATCGCGGTCAGCCTTGCCCCTTTGGGATGATCTTCGCCATTAACTCCCAGCAGCACTTTTTGCGTCGGCTCCTTCCCCCCAACCCGTTCCGAGGCAACGAACCGATCCCAGTGGTCGGTGATTGCTCGCACCGGGATATGGAGGTTCAATGTTGTTGGTGCGCCGATGCGGCTATGGATCGCGATCACGTTCCCTTCGAGATCAAACAACGGACCGCCCGAATCGCCGCCGACGAGAGTGCAGTCGGACTGCAGCATCGCCTCGCGGACGCTCGCGACGCGCCCCAGTCTTACCACCGCGGGACGGCCGTTTTCGTATCCCCCGGGATGGCCGGTCGCGATGCACCAGGTTCCAGTGCTTAAAGTTTTGAGGTCGCTGACCGGCGCGAACGCGTATTCTCCGGGCGTCGTGATCTTGATCAGGCCGACGTCGGACGTGGCGTTCAGTCCGAGCGATCTGGCCTCGACTCGGCGCTTATCGGGAAGAATGACGATCACGTTACGTCCCGGCGCACCGGAAACATGCGCTGCCGTCAGGATGTAGCCGTCGCGAGTTACAACGACGCCGCTTCCCTGGGTATCGCCAATCTGGAGCGCGACGGTTGTCGCGGTCAGCTTGTTCACGATCTTCCGCACCTGTGCTTCGATGGCGGCCAGATCCGCGGCATTCACCGGGGTCGATTGAATGAAGGCGGGATTGGCCGGGCTGGATACGAACTGAGGCCGGGAGGTCGCTGGGGCCGGGCTGGTATCCGGGGGTGTCGGCGTCGTGTTCGCGGCGTGCGACAGCGATGGGAGAATTGCGAGAGAGAGCAGTAGTCCGAGCGGGCCCGCCGACAGAGCGGAGCGGCGAGGCCTCCTGCGAAGAAGGGTGCACGCGGACATCAATATCCACAATACGGGAGTGGGACCCGCGTTGGCAAGGTGAGGACACCGCACGATTGGCGAACTCCGTGAAGCTCCGTTATGCTTTCCGGCGGAATGCGGGCATCCGTCAGAACCGAAAACTACGTCAATCTTTCAGAGCATCGAATGGAAGTTCAGGAAATGGACCTGCCCGGCGTTTTGATCATCAGCCCTCGCGTCTTCGCCGACTCTCGAGGGTTTTTCAAGGAAACTTACGAGAAAAACCGCTACCGCGAAATTGGGATCACCTCGGAGTTCGTGCAGGATAATTTATCACGTTCCTGCCGCGGTACCTTAAGGGGGCTTCATTTTCAGGTCGAGCACCCGCAGGGAAAGCTTGTGCAGGTGCTCCGCGGAGAAGTGTTTGACGTCGCCGTGGATGTGCGCCGCAGTTCGCCCAGTTTCGGACGATGGGTCAGCGTGACACTCAGCGAATCGAACCATCGGCAGCTGTATGTTCCACCCGGTTTTGCGCACGGTTTCTATGTGTTGAGTGAAACCGCAGACCTCTTCTACAAGTGCACCGATTTCTACCACCCCCAGCACGAAAGAACGTTGCTGTGGAGTGATGCCGAGGTCGGAATCGAGTGGCCGCTTCAAGGCGAACCCATTCTCTCCGCAAAGGATCAGAAGGGAACGCCGCTGCAAACGCTCGAGTGCTTCGAGGATTACCCGAGCTGAGCCGCCCCTCCTCGACGGGATCCGATGGAACAGCAATGGCTCGACCGCGAATTGCCATCACGATGGGAGACGTGGCCGGAATTGGCCCGGAAGTGATCGTACGAGCCTGCGCCGCATCGGAGACTCTTGCCGCGTGCCGGCCGATTGTGGTGGGGGATCGAGGTGTTCTCGAAAAGGCCGTTCAACTCACGGGGCTCCCGCTCAGGTTCGTCGAGGTCGATCGCGTTGATGCGGTCCCGGATTCGACGGATGTCATACCGTGCTGGAACCCGTCGGCCATCGACGTCAGTGCTGTTCCGCCCGGGAATAACGATGCGCGGGCAGGACGTGCCGCGTTCGACTGGCTGATTGCAGCCGGGCGCGCGGCGCTCGCCGGCGAGGTCGATGCCATCACGACCGCTCCGCTGAGTAAAGCGGCGCTGCATCTGGCCGGCCATCTTTATCCGGGGCACACGGAAATCCTGGCAGAGCTCTGCGACGTCGAGAATTTCGCGATGATGCTCTACGTTCCGCCGAACTCGAAGATCGGCGGACCGAACGGGTTGGGGGTTGCACACGTCACGCTTCACACTTCGATAGCGAGCGTGCCGTCGCTGATCAGTCCGGAGAAAGTTACAGAGACGATCGAGCTGCTCCATCAGTTTCTGCAGTCGCTGGGCTGCCTGCAGCCGAAGATCGGTGTTTGCGCACTGAACCCGCATGCGGGCGAAGAGGGGATTTTCGGCGACGAGGAGGCTCGCCGGATCGCGCCGGGGGTTCGAGTTGCTGCCGGAAAACGAATCGTGGCCGACGGGCCGATTCCTGCCGACGCGCTGATGCGCCGCGCGGTGGCAGGGGAGTTCGACGGCGTCGTCGCCATGTATCATGACCAGGGACACATCGCGCTCAAACTTGTTGCGTTCGATTCCGCAGTGAATGTCACGTTGGGACTGCCGATCGTGCGGACGAGCCCCAGTCAGGGGACGGCGTTCGACATCGCCTGGAAGGGAGCGGCCCGTCCGGACGGGATGATCGGTGCAATTCGAACAGCCGCGCAGATTGCGTGCACGCACACACAGAAGAACGAAATGGGCTCTTCGCATGAATGACGTGGCGAAGGATCGTCCGACGCAATTGTTTCTGATTCGTCACGGAGCGACGGATGCGAATCTGCGCCGCCCTCCAATTCTTCAGGGGTGCGGCATCGACCTGCCGCTCAATGAAACCGGCCTTAAGCAGGCGCAGCGCCTCGCAGAGTTCCTCAGTCCGTTTCCGATTTCCCACATCTACTGCAGCCCGCTGCGACGAGCTGCGGAAACCGCGGCGGTGATTTCGCAGCCTCTCGGACTTAGCGTCTCCACGCGAGCTGAATTGACGGAATGCAACGTCGGTCGATGGGAGGGGCTCGATTGGGGAACGATTCGCCGGGACTTTCCCGATGCGGTTCGAGCGTTTGATGAGGACTCCGGAGAATGTCCGTACCTGGGAGGGGAGTCGTACGGAGATGTGCTGCGCCGCGCCCGTCCGTTGCTCGACAGCCTGCTGCTGGAGCACTCGGGGGAGTCAATTGTTGTGGTGGCGCATAACGTCGTTACACGGGTGTATGCTGCGTACCTGCTGGGACTCGATCTCAAACGGGCCA
>JBFWWA010000292.1:0-6414 GCA_050246455.1 Planctomycetaceae bacterium | reverse complement strand
CTCTTCCGATCCCAGAAGCGCGCCGATATTCGCCTGGAACATGGCGATGATCGAAAGCCAGCTCCCGGGGAATCCCGCCAGCCCCGGAGTGGCGATCAATGAAAATACAAAGAACGCCGCGCACAACGACAATCGCGGAAAGTGCTGCAGCAGGCCGCTGAATGCTTCGATGTCGCGTGTTTGAAATCGGAGTTCCAGCTCGCCGATGAGAAACAGCAAGCCGCCGAAGGCCACCCCGCCGGCGATCAATTGCAGCATCGCACCGAACACTCCCTCGACGCTCATCGTCGCGACCGCAGCGGCGCAGAGTTCGAGCTGCACAAGGCAGCTGTAAGTGACCGCGCGCTTCATATCGTCATGCCCCAGAGTGATGAGCGCGGCGAAGATGCCGCCCAGCACTGCCAGCGGGAGGAGGAGCCCCTCGGAGGCCGAGAGCATTTCCGGAAAGAGCGGAACAACGAACCGGATCAGGCCGAAGAAGCCGAACTTGAGCGCAACTCCGGCCAGCAGCAGGCTGACCGCCGCCGGAGCGTCGTAATTCGCTTCGGGCATCCAGGTGTGAAATGGAATGAGAGGCGACTTGATGGCAAACCCCAGCAGGAGCGCCGTAAAGATCCAAGGGGTGACGTGCCGCCAGTACTCCTCCGCGCCGGCATCCTGTACAGCCGCTTGAGGTATCTCAGCGATCAGCCTCGGAATGGAGAACGTCAGCTGAGGAACCGGCGCCGCTGCGGTCGTCGTCATCCACGCATGCGCTATTACAAGGCTCGTCAGTCCGATCAGAACCAGAGCACTGCCGACAAGGTTGTAGATGATCAGCTTTCGTGCGATCTGCCGCCGGTCGTACCCCCCCCAGTATCCGATCAGGAAATAAATCGCGACGGTCGACACTTCCAGGCAGATGACGAAGAGAATCACGTCGAGCGCGGTGAAGAGGCCGATCGCCGCACCCAAGAACAGCAGCAGGAACGCGTAGAACGCGGATGGGCTCTTCCGGTCGACGTCGGTAGCCGCCATCAATGCCGGAATTGCGAGGATCGCCGTCAGCAAGACGAGCCAGATGGCAATCCCGTCGACACCGACAGCGAACCGGATGTCCGGGCCGATAACGTCCAGAGTCGGCGTCTGTTCATTCTCGAGCGGTGCTGTACTCGGTTGTTGGATACTTCCCGGACTCCCCAGCCAGCGGAATGAGCTGACCATCTGAATCGGCATCGGCTCTGTCGCGTCCGCCGCCTTCGCGACGTCGTACTCGACGATGATGAGGATGGCCGTTACGAGTGTGCCGAGAACCGTCGCCAGTGCGATGCAGCGTACGGTCGCCAGTCCTGCCGACGACATCAGAAGGATGATTGCCGCGCCCGACAGCGGAAGCAGAAATGCCGCTAGCGGCAGATGCTCGGCGATCGCAGTCGGCAAGGCCCCCATCGTCATCCCCGCAGCCATACGATTACCGCAAGCAGCACCGCCGTCGCCAGCACAATCGTCAGTGCCGCGATCTGCGCCGCACTATTTTGCAGCGGCCTCGCGAGTTTCGCTACATGCGCAGGAATCCTCGACGGTATTTGAACCAGAATTCCGTCGATCAGGAACCAGTCGAAGAATCGACTCAGCTGCCCCATCGCGCGGATCGGCAACTCGATCGCCAGAAAAAAGAAGTCATCGAAGTAGTATCGGCTGCGGCTCAGCCGGACGAACCAGCCGAACGACTTCGGCGACTCCGCGGCCGATTGCAAACGCATCCACGCGACGACGATTCCGATCAATGCCGGCAGAATTCCGATTCCGAGTCCCGACCAATCGAACTCCACCGCCGTCAAGGGAGCCGGAGCAACCGTCGCCGCGATCCGTTCGACGCTCAGCGCACTCCGCTCAAGAAGCAACAGAGCGATTGCGGTGAGGACCATCGCCACTCCGAGCCAGAATCCTCCCTCTGTTCGCCGCGGTGGCGACTCGGACTTGTCCAAAGCCGCCGTGAAGAATTCCCGGAAGAGCGAGGTCGAGAGAAAAAGCGTTCCCAATGTTCCCAGCACGAGCAGCAGAATGCTGATGCCGGAACCTGGCGATTGCGATTGCTGCCCGCTTGTACTGGTCGGGGCTGCTGCCGAATCCCAGAGCGCGGCGAGAATCGCCCCCTGTCCCCAAATGCCCGATACGAGAATTGCAGCGACAACAAGAAACGTCCAGCGTCGTTCTCTGGCGAGAGAACTCGTGCGGGAGTTCATCACCGGAGCGACCCCGGTCGAGGAACCGTCTCCGGTTTCTGCAGTCGTCTTACGGTACTCCAGGACGCAACATGCCGCCGCGCTCGCGACAATCTGCAGGATGATCAGCCGGATTGCGGCTACCGTTCCGGTAGCTGTTCCAATTCCGATTCCGAGAAGAACCCAGCCGAGAATGCTGCATGTGGCGTATCCCAGAACGCGCTGCGCGCCCGAGGAACATGCCGCCGAAAGCGATGCAAAGAAGACCGTGAACCCGCCGATCGTCAGCGTCGCATGCTGCAAGGGCTGAGAAAGCCCGATGACGGGCGAACAGAAGATTATGAGAGCGATCCCCGCCGGCATCAGCAACGACGTCTGCATGAGCAGATTCATCGGTGTGGATGTACTCGCGACGTCGTCAACCCAGCCGAGAAACGGGATTTGTCCCGACCGAGTTGCGACTCCACCGAGCAGAAAGATCGCAGCCGCGACGAGCATCATCTGATCGGACTCGGATTCGGTTGCAATCGTCGCACTGTTCGAAAGGACCTCGAGCCAGCTCAACCCCGCTGTCAGATCGTTTTGAAGAATCTGTCTCGACAGGAGCAGAAGTCCGAGGATGAGCGACATGTCGCCGACACGTCCCAGCAGGAACCCCTTTCGTGCCGCCCCTCCGGAGATCGGGTCCGCCCCGCGTACCGCCGTCGCGACGAATCCGACAGTCGCAGAAAGTTGCCAGAACAGAAGGAACTGAACGATATGACTGGAACAGAGCATGAGGGATGTCGCTGCCAGGACCAGCAGAGATGCACTGTCGGCGACGACGTCTTCCTCGCCTCCAAAAAAAGAGTTTGCCCGCGCGATGAGCACTGCGAAGCACATGGCGACGATGACCAGAGTCGAGAGCGGGTTAATACGGAGCCCGAATCCGCCGTCGATCGATTCTCCGCCGGAGACGTCAAGCCAGGCTCTCAACTGCCACGAGTAGGCGGCCGGAGCGTCCGATTGCTGGAAGCGATAGAACAGATATGCCGCCGCCAGAAAGGCAACACCCGCTCCGGCCACGCCGATTGTGGAACGAATTCTCGCGTGACGTGCGTCGCTTCCTCGAATCAGCAGCACTGCCAGACCGGCGAAGAGTGTCGCCAGGGGGACAAGAGCCGCCGCAATCGTTACGGAGTCATTCATTCGGCGGCGCACTCCGATCCGACTTCGCATCGAGATCGCCGGCAGTCAGCGGCGGGATTCGTCTTGCCATGAGGTACACCAGGAATCCTTCGAGGGACGCGACGACGATTGCCGCCAAGACCAGACTGTCCCGTCCCGAGACTGGTCGAAGCGACCCGCCGGCGTAAATCGACGCGACCGCGCCGAGGATCATGCATCCCCAGCTGAGAATCGCGAATTGCGACCAGCCGCGCGCAGCAAACCCGATTCCCCCCAGACCGAACAGGACGCATCCCATGATCAGGGGGCCGAGCATCGCGGGGTCGCTGATGGTCATCGTCAAGTGGCGTACCCGTTCGTCTGGGATTCCATGCCGGTTTCTTCAGCCGGACGAATCGCTGGAAATCAATTCCTGTTCAGGCTGGCCGCCGGCAAGCCAACGCGCGGCCGTCGTGATCGACAGGATCGCAAGAGCGACTGTTCCTTCCGAAAGTCTCATCCGCTCCGCAGGAACGGATGTCATCGAGCTCGTCTGCAGTTCCCAGTTCGTTTGAACCAAAGCTCCCTTCCCGACGTCCGATGAACTCAACCGGACGCTGGCAACGGCCACGCCGCAGAGGGTTGTCAGAATTGTCAATGCGAGCATTCCTCCGGCGACGCTCCCGAGAAACGGCTCGATTGATTCGGCATGATTCTGCAGCGACCCCGCAGGCGATCGATCGCGCTGTCGAAGCAGCAGGCCAACGAACACTGTTGCCATACCCACGGCAATGGTTGCGGCGGCCGCAAGCCACGCCGACTGAACCGCCAGAGTCCCCGCGACGCAAGCGGCGAGAATGCAGAACCCCAGGTTCGCAATCCGGGGAGTGCGACCCGTCACAATCATCCCGGCTGCGAAGGCGGCTCCTGCTCCCAGGACGACCAGTATGGGAACTGATGCCGGAGTCTCGCTCGCAGAGGGATCATGAAGGGGGAGCCGTGCGACGTGCCATGCCAGCAGAATGAGTCCCAGCGATGCGACAGCAATTCCGGGCAGCTGCCGGGACCAGTTCGACTTCTTCTCGATCGGCTGCACCAGGATGAGGTAAATTCCGGCGGCTCCCAGCGCGACCGAGAAGGACAGCATCGAGATTTCCCGCACTCCATCCATCTCCGTCACATTCCTTCGCTCGGCGGAATCGACCCATCCAGTTTGCATAGAATACCCACTATTTCAGCGAAACGACAAGCTGCGAACGTCGCTGACGAGGGACAATGCCGGGAAATGCGGCGTTGCGTTTCCCCCCGTCCCGGCATAAAAACGGATCGATGATCGACCGAGCCAACTGCAGGGAATCGGATGTGGAAGCCGCCTCAATTCTGCGAGAACTGATCGCGATCCCCAGCGTGAACCCCATGGGGCGCCCGGCCGATGGTCCGGAGTTTTTCGAGGGACGAACCACGGCTTATCTCCGGCAGTTCTTCACCGCTCTCAACGTCGAGTGGCAGGAGATCGAGGTCGTTCCGGGCCGGTCGAATGTGATTGCACGGTACGACGCTCCGAACAGCGGGCAAACCGTGCTGCTCGATGCCCATCAGGACACTGTCCCCGTCGATGGCATGACCATCGAGCCGTTTCATCCGGTCGTTCGCGACGGAAAGATGTACGGCCGAGGTGCATGCGACGTCAAAGGGGGAATGGCGGCAATGCTCGCCGCCTTCGCGCGGATCGTGCGCGAGAGGCCGTCGACGAGTTGCAGCGTCGTCATGTCGTGCACCTGCGATGAGGAATCGACGGTGCTCGGTGTCTCGGATCTCGTGAAGCTCTGGACCGATCCGGAACGAAGCAGCAGCCTGCTGCCGGGACCTCCCGATGTGGCCATCGTCGCGGAGCCGACCGACCTTGATGTCGTCGTGGCCCACCGTGGGGCAACCCGTTGGAAGATTCGGACGAAAGGTCGGGCCTGCCACAGTTCCAGGCCGAGCGATGGCATCAATGCCATTTATCGGATGGCGCGCGTCGTCACCTGTCTCGAAGAGTTCGCAGAGAAACTCCCGACGATGGTTCCGGCGCATCCCCTCTGCGGACCCGCGACGTTGAGCGTCGGCTTGATTCAAGGTGGAATCAGCGTGAACACCGTTCCGGACGAATGCACCATCGAGATCGACCGGCGTGTCATTCCCGGGGAAGAAGGACGCGACGTCATTGCCGATGTTGCGGAGTTTCTTCGGCCGCGTCTCGAGTTCGAACCCGAAATGCTCCCCCCGTGGATCACCGCCGCCGCTCTTTCCGACGCCGTGAACGGAGATCTCGCGGACCGGCTTCTGAAGCAAGTCAATGCCGTCGCGGGAACTCATCGCAAGGTCGGCGTGATGTACGGCACGCACGCCTCTCGCATCTCCGCGGCGGGAGTTCCCTCGGTCGTCTTCGGCCCGGGATCGATCGCACAGGCCCACACGAAGGACGAATGGATTTCGCTGGCCGAGCTCGAACAGGCGAGCGAAGTTTACTTCCGGTTCTGCGCGGCGGCACCTTGATGAATCCGCTCGCTCTTCCACCAGCCGTCAGCGCGGAATCGACGCTCGCGATCGGGGGGCGACTCCTTCCTTCGCGGTTTTTCCTCGCGCCGCTCGCCGGTTACACGCAGCTACCGTTTCGCCGCGTCGTCCGCGAACTCGGCGGACTCGGCCTGGCGACGACCGACCTCGTGCAGGCGATCGATCTTGTCACCGGACGTCGCCGCGCGCGCGACATCATCGAAACATCGGCCGACGACAAACCGCTCTCCGTTCAAATCTTCGGCAGCCAGACCGCGCGGCTTGTCGAAGCGGCACGCTGGCTGGAAGACAACGGCTACCTCGGCGTCGATATCAACATGGGCTGCCCGATGGCGAAGGTCAACGGGCAAGGGGGAGGAGCGCGGCTGATGTGCGACGTCGTCAACGCCGTCCGCACCGCCGCCGCCGTCGTCGAATCGGTCCGCATCCCGGTCACTGTGAAGATGCGACTCGGCTGGGACCGCAACTCGATCACATCGCCGAAGCTCGCGCGCGAGTTCGAGCG
>JBFWWA010000291.1:0-6418 GCA_050246455.1 Planctomycetaceae bacterium | reverse complement strand
TGCTCTTCCGATCTGCCTTCGCCGTCGATTCCGCGGCAGATACCGGTCGACTCTTCACTCCCCGCACGGAGCGTGACGGTTCTTCCCGTCAACAGGCAGCGCCGGCTCCATTGTTCGCGGACGGACGACGGCGATGCGGCCATCTCCAGAAGCTGAATCTCCAGACGCTGCAGAATCGCGATGAGCGTTTCCGTCAGGCTGAAAGGCCTCCCGGACGCGTCGTTCATCGTGGTCACAATCTCGCGAAGTTCAATGGGGGCGGTTCGCACCGAATTGTTGACGTTGAGTCCGATGCCGATGACGAGACGGCTCGCCTTCGGGTCGGGCACTTCGACGAGCATCCCACTGACTTTCCGCGATTCCAGAAACACGTCGTTCGGCCACTTGAGCTGCAGCTGCTTCTCCGGCAGGAACGATTCGACGGCTTCGCAGACCGCCAGCCCGGATGCGAGAGAGAGCTGCGGCCAGATCGGTCCCGGAAGTTTCAATTCCGAAGCATCGATCAGCAGCGAGAACGTGAGTGATCCTTCCGATGACCACCAGACGTTGGCTCCGCGTCCGCGTCCTCCGGTTTGATGGAGCGTCAGCACGAGGTAGGGAAACGCTCCATCCCAGGTGCGTGCCACTTCGATGGCGCGATCGTTCGTGGAGCCGAGCGTTTCGTGGAAGTCGAACGCTCTCACAAACGTTTCTTCGCCGATGCGTGCGAGGTCAAACATCACCGCCTCGCGGATGTGCCGGAGTTCGTGCGACCGACATCGTTCTCAATGGAGAATGGGAAGAAGTGATGAATGGCCGTGCTGCACTTCGCGTGTGACGATGCGGCCAATCAGCGTCGTTGCGGTGCAGTCGTCAACTGCAACTCGGACGATCGATCCCGCCAGCCGCGGATTGCCGTCGAACACGGTGATGCGGTCACAGGCGGTCCGGCCGCTGAGTTGAATCGGGCCGGATTCGAATTCGCTGTTGCGTGCCGCCTTCTGCGCGGCCTTGCTCGGGCCTTCGACTAGGATCTCGACGCTTCGGCCAATGAACCCCGCATTGTCCTCTTCGCTGATTTCATTCTGCAGTGCGAGCATGACGTTGTTCCGGCGGCGTTTCTCCTCTTCCGGAATGTCGTCAGTGTAAAGGTCCCAGGCCTTTGTCCCGGGACGCGGGCTGTATTTGAAGATGAAGCTGTTCTTGAATCGGAACTCGCGAATCAGGTCGAGACTCTTTTCGAAGGAGGCTTCGGTTTCCCCCGGATGCCCGACAATGAAATCGCTCGAGACGCTGCAGTCGGGAACGATCTCGCGGATGCGCTGCATCATGTCGCGGTATTCGGCGATCGTGTAGCCGCGCTTCATGATCTTCAAGACTTCATCGCAGCCCGATTGCGCCGGAACGTGCAGATAGTGCGAGACCTTCTTGAGATCGCGCACCGCTTCCAGCAGGTCGGTTGTCATATCCCGCGGATAGTTCGTGACGAAGCTGATCCGCAAGATGCCGGGAACGTCGTGAATCTGCTCGAGCAGATCGCTCAGACGATGCAAGTGGCCGTCTTCGGTGAACTTGTAACTGTTGACGGTTTGCCCCAGCAGGGTGATCTCACGCACTCCCTGGTCGGCGAGGAGGCGGACTTCGCGGAGGATTTCGCCGGGCGAGCGGCTTTGCTCGGGGCCGCGAGTCATCGGGACGACGCAGTACGTGCAGAACTTGTCGCAGCCGATCATAATCCGGACATAAGCCTGAAACGGCGACGGACGCATCTCAGGCTCGCGCAGCGGATCGTAACTCTGAAAGCTTTCCGAGACGACAGTGCGGCTTCCTTCCTTGCGTCCCAGGCTGACGGCCAGCTTCCTGCCGCGATCGACGCGGGCGTCGTCGATCAGTTTGGGGATCTCGGCGAGCTGCCCGGTACCGACAACAATGTCGACGTGAGGTGCCCGCTTGAAGATCAGTTCCTGATCCTTTTGTGCCATGCAGCCCATGACCCCGATGACGAGATTCGGGCGCTTCCGCTTGCTGAATTTGAGGCGGCCGAGCTGGCTGTAGATCTTATGCTCGGCATGTTCGCGCACGCTGCAGGTGTTGAACAGAAGCGTATCCGCTTCCGACATGTCAGGTGTGAGCCGGTAACCTTCATTGCGCAGCGCCGCGACAACGAGCTCGCTATCGAGCTCGTTCATCTGGCAGCCGACGGTTTCGATGTACAGCTTTCCGTTGTGTTGCATGTCTGTCGCAAAGACTTGCGGGGCGGTCGCTCGCTCCGGGATGTCCGGAGCCACGCCGTTCGCCGCCTTATCACCTTAACACGCGGGGGAGTTCGACGCGACGCCGGCCGTTTACGCGGCTGACTTGCCCCCTTTGATACTCTTCGCTGGACTGGCTGGGGCTGCCGGGGCCGCCGCCGCTTTGGCCTGGGCGACTTCCGCCCACCGACGCTGGGCGTGCCGCGCCCTGTGAGCGGACATCATCGAGATGAGGGACCGGAGCGCCGCGTAGGAGGCAAGCACGTATAAAGCCAGGTGAAAGACATCCATGTCTTTGCTCCGCTGAGGGACTTGCCCGCGACGTGCGTGCAGCACTCAATCACTTATTCGAGCGTTCAATGTATTCGCCAGTGCGAGCGTCAACCTTGATTCGGTCTCCGGTGTTGATGAATGCCGGCACGGCAACTGTCGCCCCGGTTTCGACTGTCGCCGGCTTGGAGACGCTGTTGGCCGTGTTCCCGCGGGCCGCAGGCTCGGTGTAGGTCACTTCCACAACCACCTGCGCGGGGGGTGTCATTTCGATGAGTCGGCCGTTCCAGAAGAGGAGGCCGCAGACAGCATTCTCGAGCAGGAAGTTCGCGGCATCGCCGCAGGTCGATGCGGGGAGGGTGTACTGCTCGAAGGAGTCGTTGTCCATGAAGTAGAAGTTGTCCGGGTCGCGGTAGAGATATTGCCCTTCGCTCTTGTGGACGTCCGCTTCCTCGAGCCCGTCACCGCTCTTGTAGGTGCGGTCCAGAATCGTCCCCTTCAGCAGGTTGCGAAGCTTCGTCTTGTAGAGGGCCTGACCCTTTCCCGGCTTGACGAAATTGCATTCCAGCATCTCGTAAGGTTCGCCATCGAGCACGACTTTCACGCCCTTCCGAAAGTCGCTCGCGTTCACTTGAGGCATTGGTCTTTTCTCTGCTAATCGATATCCTGAAAGAAGCTCCGAGCAGCCACAATGCATTCGCCGGGGCCGACTTTCGCCGAATTTTCGGTGGAGGATAGCAAATCCCGGCCAAGTGGGGAATGGTGAAGGATTCCCTCGCCCAACGGCTGATTTCCCCGTTTTTTTCCCTCGTTTCATCGAATTGCCGGGAGCCCTGGCCTTGGACCGACAGACGCCGCTGGTCCCGCGAGCCGACGCCGAACCGCGTCACTGGCAGCGTTCGCTGGCAGAGGCAGTCCGCGACCCCGCGGAGCTCGTCAAGCTGCTGCAGCTTCCCGAATCGATCGTCCCGGCTGCTCGTCGAGCGATATCCGAGTTTCCACTGCTCGTTCCGCGGAGTTATCTCGCCCGGATGGAGATGGGCAATCCGCGCGATCCGCTCCTGCTTCAGGTGCTGCCGCTCGAGGCGGAATGCGACGACGTTCCGGGGTTCGTGCCGGATGCCGTTGTCGAAGAGCCGGTTCGAATTGTCCCCGGTCTGCTGCAGAAGTACCCCGGGCGAGCGCTGTTGATCGCCACGGGAGCCTGCGCAGTTCACTGCCGATATTGTTTTCGCCGCCACTACCCGTACGGCAACGAGCCAAGGCGTCTCGATGAATGGGAGCCGGCGTTCCAGGCGCTCGAAGCCGACAAGAGCATCCACGAGATCATTCTGAGCGGAGGCGATCCGCTCATGCTCAATGACGCACGTCTTGAACATCTCGTGACGCGTCTGGAATCAATTCCCCATCTATTGCGTCTTCGAGTGCACACACGCTTGCCGATTGTTCTGCCGGACCGCGTGACAGTGGAGTTGATCGATCTCCTGAAGCGGACGCGACTGCAGCCGTGGATCGTTGTCCATGCGAATCACCCGGCGGAGATCGCTGCCGATTGTGCGGATGCGCTGCGCACGCTCGTCGGAGCGGGGTTGCCGGTCCTCAATCAGGCGGTACTGTTGCGTGGCATCAATGACGCGCTGGAACCGCTCGTCGAGCTTTCCGAACGGCTCGTCAACCTGGGAGTGATGCCGTATTACCTGCATCAGCTCGATCGTGTGGCGGGCGCAGCGCATTTCGAGGTCCCGATCGAACGGGGGCTCGCACTTATGGACCAGCTGCCGAATCGATTGCCGGGATACGCAGTGGCACGCTACGTGCAGGAAATTGCGGGAAGGTCATGCAAGACGCCGCTGAAATAGCGTGAACTTCGCAACGACTGCTCCCGCTTGCGGCTCGACCTTTCGTGGACGGATAACATGCAGGATTCATCGCGTCAGCGGCCTGATTCCCCTTGGTCGGTCCCGCCGAGCGAAGTCGCGAAGCTCCTCGGCGTCGAAGTGACGAAGGGGCTCGCGGCCGACGATGTCCGTAGACGATTCGAGGAGCACGGGCCCAACCAGCTGCGGGAAGAGGCCGTGCGCGGAATGGCGTCGATCTTCTTCGGCCAGTTCGCCGAGTTGATGATCGTGCTATTGGCGATTGCGGCGGTCATCAGTGCACTCATCGGCGAGTGGACCGATTCTGCGCTCATTGGCATCATTGTGCTCGCGAATGCGGTTGTGGGCACCGCTCAGGAATGGCGAGCCGAGCAGGCGGTTGCGGCTCTCAAGAAACTTTCGCAACCAACCGTCCGCGTCTTACGCGACGGCCGGATCCGTGAAATCTCCGCCGAGGAACTCGTTCCCGGCGACGTCATCGACGTGAAGGCGGGAGATCTGATCTCCGCCGATTGCCGATTGATCGATGCGGCGGATCTCCAGACCGACGAAGCTCCCCTCACCGGGGAATCGTTGCCGGTGCAGAAGTCGGTGGAGGCCGTTGAGGGGGGAACCGCGCTTCCCGACCGGCATTCGATGATCTACTCCGGAACCGCGGTGACGTTCGGACATGGGCGGGGAGTGGTCGTCTCGACCGGAATGGAGACCGAGCTCGGGCATATTGCAGGGCTGCTTCAGGAAACCCAGCGGGCGCAGACTCCGCTGCAGGCGAAGCTTGCCGTATTGAGTAAGCGTCTCGCGATCATCGTCGTGCTGCTCTCGATCATCGTATTTGCGGCCGGAGTGTTCCGCGAAAGCTCGGAAAACTGGAATCGGAAGCTCCTGGGGGACATGTTGCTCGTTGCGGTGAGTCTTGCCGTCGCTGCAATTCCTGAGGGTCTTCCCGCCGTCATCACGGTGGCCCTTGCGCTCGGTTCGCAGCGTGCAGCGAAGAGGAAGGCAATCGTCCGCCGGCTCGCGGCAGTGGAAACTCTCGGCTCGGTCGATGTCATCTGCAGCGACAAGACCGGTACGCTCACGCAGAATCTGATGTCGGTCGCGGATCTCATCGGAGCAGGCGACGACGAAACTGCGAAGCAGCGACTGCTCGAATTCGGCATTCTCTGCAATGACGCGGAGTTTGACCCGTCGGGAAAGATTGTCGGCAGTGCAACTGAAGCGGCTATTCTCCGCGCCGGCGCGGATCAGAAGGTCGATATCAGCCGGCTCAAGAAGGAATGGCCGAGGGTCGCTGAGGTCCCTTTCAGCTCCGCACAGAAAAAAATGGTAACGCTGCACCGCACTCCGGCCGGCGGCCGGCTGATGATTGTTAAAGGAGCGGCCGAAGCGATCCTGGAACACTGCAATCGCGTCGGTATCGATCTCGAAAGCGCCGCGCCGCTCGATGACAAGGGACGTGGCGAATGGAAGCAGCGAGCCGACAGACTGGCGGGAACGGGGAGAAGGCTGCTCGCCGTCGGTCTGCACGAAGCAGATCGGGATGACCTCCACGGGATCAACGATGCGCCGGTCGACGGCCTGGTGCTTGTGGGGATGATCGGCATCGTCGACCCGGTCCGGCCCGAGGCGAAGGATGCCATCCGTCTCTGCCGATCAGCCGGCATTCGGCCGGTCATGATCACCGGGGATCATCCGGGGACGGCTCGGGCAATTGCCGAGGAACTCGAGTTGGCCGACGGTGACGACCGAACGATGCCCGGTGCGGAACTCGACGGAGTGGATGACGAAACGCTGGTCGAGACGGCGCAGCATGTCGCCGTCTATGCGCGCGTGTCGCCGAATCACAAGTTGCGGATTGTGAAGGCGCTCCAGGCTCGGAAATCGGTTGTGGGGATGACCGGCGACGGCGTCAACGATGCGCCGGCCCTCAAGCAGTCCGATATCGGAATTGCCATGGGAGTGACCGGGACCGACGTGAGCCGCCAGGCGGCCGACATGATTCTGGCGGACGACAACTTCAGCACGATCGTTGCGGCGGTC
>JBFWWA010000290.1:0-6442 GCA_050246455.1 Planctomycetaceae bacterium | reverse complement strand
GGATCGTGTAGACCTGATCCGACCAGGTGAGGTGGTCCCTCGAAACTTCCCAGTCCCAGACCCCCATCCGGCCGGCGCTCAACGCCAGACGAAGTCGCTCCTCGCTCGATTGAAGGGCGAGCATCAGCTCGTCTTTCCGTTCGAACGCATCTCTGAGCGCCCTGGTCTTTTCCTCAATTTCGAGCTCGCGCTGTTTTCGCTCCTTGATTTCGCGGAAAACGAGTATTGCGCCGATAATCTGGCCGTTGAGATCCCGAATGGGAGCGGCGCTGTCATCGATCGGCCATTCGGTCCCGTCGCGCGCAATCAGAACAGTATGATTCGCGAGGCCAGTAATCAGACCTTCGCGCAGTGCGCGGAGTGCGGGATTGTCGACCGTCTGCCGGGTCTCCTCGTTGACGATGTGAAACACTCTCTCGAGGACGAGCCCGCGCGCATCGGCCGTCTTCCATCCGGTCAGTGTTTCCGCAACGTAGTTCATGAATGTGATGCAGCCCTGCGCATCGGTGGCGATGACCGCATCGCCGATACTGATCAGCGTCGCCTGCAGCAGCTCGCGCTGTTCGTGGATCTGGGTGGCCGCAAGGCGCTCCGCCTTGAGATATCGGTTCAACAGCCAAAGCAGTGCGCCCACCGCGAACAGACCCAGGAGCACGGTCAATGCGCAGTTCCAGACGCCGTTGCGGTAGGCCCGGTCGTTCGATGCGGTCCGATCGATCAGTAATTGCCGTTCATCTTCCTGAAGTTGGCCGACGAGCATGCGTAGCGCGTCCATCGCCGCCTTGCCGTCACCCTTGAGCATTTCCTTGACGGCGGCGTCGCGCCCCTGTTCGTTGCGAATCTTGAGAACCCGGTCGAGCGTCAAAATCCGCTTGTCGGCAAGTTCCTTGAGACGCGGAACCTGCGACTGATGCGAGACGTTGTCGATCGTCAAGCGGCCGAAATCGTCGATCGCCTGACTCACCATCTTCAGGCTGCTGTTGTACGGTTCGAGATATGCCTGATTACCGGTAATGATGTATCCGCGCTGTCCCGTCTCCGCATCTTTGAGAAGCCCGATTGCGCGCTCTAAACTGGTCAGCACTTCCTGGCTTTGCAGAACCCATGACGCGTCGTCATGCAGTTCATTCAACTGTCGGAGGCTGAGACTTGCGTTGACCACGACCACGGCAATAAGGAGACCGCAACCGGCCAGAAGTCCTGTTCGGAGGGGATTCTGCATGTCGTCAGTTTGCTGCGGATTGTCGGACAATTTGATCTTGTCGGGGCTGAAGGTCGGTCCGCCGAATTCGGACCTTCAATGATAGTGAGATCGAGTCGACGACCCAAGCGAGCGGCAGTGCGGGTTGAACAGGCGGAAATCGACAAAAGAATCCACTGCCGCCGCCGCATTGACGGTCGGCAACAGTGGATTCCCGTTCGTACTGATGCGGCACTTTAGCGGCATCGACAAGTTCGAGATCAGTCGCAACGACAGCTTTTCTCGAACGACTGAATCTGCCGTTCGGCTTCATCCTTGGCGACTCCGTAGCTCTTTTGAATGGCGCCGGCGAGCTGCTCGCGGCGACCATCCATCTTGTCGATTTCATCGTCGGTCAGTTCGCCCCATTTCTCCTTAACCTGACCCTTCATCTGCTTCCAGTTTCCCTTGATCGTATCCCAGTTCATGATCTGCTCTCCTCAGATTCTGTTGTTCCTCATGCCGCGCGACCGTGGCCGGAAAGCCACCGATTGCGCGGAACCGGTGGGACCAGGTTGCAAGGCGTGTGCCGAGCGACAACCGGCCGACTGAACGGGAAAAACTGCAGGCGTCCGCTCGATTCCTTGCGTCGCAACCGCGCACTCTGCGCGCCACTCGACCAGGCGTTCGAGTTCCGCCGCGTGACGCTGCACTGGTGACGAAACGGGACCCGCGATTCGGGCGGATCAGGAGTGCTGGTCACTGTCGAATCAGGGTGCCGGTCGCTCGTCAGCCAATTTGGATTCGAATCGCCCAACTTCAGAGGAGTTTCTGATCGCGAAACGTCCAAACCCCGCCGAGTCCCGGAAGAAAAAAGTACGTAATTTACCCTACACAATCGACGTCGGAGCTTCCGACCGGCAGAAATTGCCGATTCCGGCACGAAATGCGCAACTGATCGGCGGGCCCTCAGACGTTTTTATTATTTTCCCCCCACGCAGAGGCGATCGGAAGGAACCATGCTCGTACTCAGCCGTAAGTCCGATGAAGAAATCCTGATCGGTGATGTCGTCGTCAAGGTCCTGCGCGTGCGCGGCCGGGTGGTCCAGATTGGAATCGACGCCCCCCGGAACATCCCGATTCAGCGCCGTGAATGCGCCCGAAATTCGCCGGCGCCGCTCATGGGTCGACGGGGACGCGACGTGGAATGCGATCACGAGCAACTCGTCGCCGCCCGGTAGTTGTCGAAACGCTTTCGTGCGCAGGGTTCTTCGCGAACCCGCAGTCAATTTCTGTGGATGTCGGCCGCTTTCCTGGGCGGCCGTTCCCCATTCTGGCTGGGCGTCGCGGTGGCATCGTTCTCCGGGATCTTCGTCACGGAAGGACCCGTCGAGAGAGTTCCGATTTCTGATGCTTCGGCCGTAACGGGCGCAACGGGCTTCTCGCAAGAGCGAACGCGCAACCATTGGAATTCACTTCGGGACGGCCCGACGATTGCAGTTCAGCTCGATGAGCGTCAGGAGTTACGCCCCGGCTGAATTAACGAGGAAGAACATGCGAGACATCCAACCTTTTGAATCGACGTCCTGTGGAAACCCGGGTGGGTACGCTTCGGGTGAGATCAACATCGGCCAGCTCGAACGGATTGCCTCCGTCGCGGCTGGCGCAGGCATCCTGCTGGGCCTGGCCCGTTCCGGGTCGCTCACAAAAATGGTCGGCGCCCTTTTGGGAGCGGCGCTGATTCATCGAGGAATAACGGGACACTGCCAGGTCTACGAGGCCATCGACAACTCGAGCATGAACGAGTTTGACGACTACGAAGAAGACCAGGAAGAATCCCGTCAAATTGATATCGCGTCGGATGATTCTTTCCCGGCCAGCGATCCTCCGGCATGGACCGGCGCCGCCGCGACATGACCGGCACTGATCAACGCGTGTGAATTCGTGGCTGCCGCTGTAGCCACGAATTCGCCGTTGATCGACTCTGCGACGCTCTCACTTTTGCTTGAGCATTACCGCTTCCACACTGCGCGTTCGTCGCTCCCTGCGGCCGAATGACGGCCAGCGAAGAGGCATCTCGACGGTGAGAGAGCCGATTCTGCCGCGGATTTCGCCGCGAATTCTTGAGTCGACGGACATCGGTATAGCATTTGCCTTCACTCGGTGTTGACGCCTTTCACGCGAGAAAAACACCGTCTGGAGACAATCTCATGTATTTCCGTGCCTGCATGCTGGGAACCGCGTTACTGCTCACCTCGCCACTTCCGGGACAGCAGGAGCCTGACCGGCCCGCTGTCGAACAGGAAAAAATCGTCCCGCTCACGGAGCCATCGCCGGAGACTCGTCCCGCCGGCGAGAAAGCCGCATCCGTCAAATTCGAAGTCGAAAACGGCCTCGATCTCGGAACGGACGAGCGTGGGCGCGTCGTCGTTGAAAGCGTGAAGGCCAAAGCGGACGCTGCCAACGCGGGTGTCAAAGAAGGAGACATCCTGATTCAGGTCAACGACACGCCGATCAACTCGGCGATCGGCCTTTCGAAATACCTGCAGGACCAGCAGGACTGGAACGCACACATCGTCAAGTTCCGCCGCGGCGACAAAGAATTCGAAGTCACATTCGGCAAGAAGGTCGACATGCTCGGCATGACGGTTTTCAGCGACAAGAGCCGGCGGCCCCTCATTCGAAAAATCGAGAAGGGTTCTCCCGCCGACCGGGCAGGACTTCACGTCGGCGACCTGATCAGCGGCATCAGCGGACGCGAGATCGAAACACTCGACCAGTTCTCCGAGTTTGCAATTCCACTCGTTCGCAAGATGTCGGAGGGGCAGGAGATTCCCTTGAGGCTTGTGCGCGACGGAGACGATATCGACGTCAACATCATCCGTCCCGAAGACGCTGCCCTCCCACTCATTCCCGCTCCGAAGGAAGAACCTCGGCCGGTAATGCGAACGAAGGAGAAGGTCATTGAAAAGCACACCGTGACGCCGGTGCAAGTCGCCGATGACGACGATGAAGGCTATGTCGGCGGACTCTCCGGATTTCAGGGCGACGGCGGAAGCGGACTCGCTCTCGATTTTTCGAACAACGGAGTTCAACCGTTTACAAACGTGACCGCGGTGTCGGCGATGCTGCATCACGTGGGGAGCGCCCGTCGTGGAGCCGCCCTGAGTTCCCCACCGACGAATCTGAACAGCACCGGTACCGGCGTGAACAACACTGCCACCGGGGTGAACTCGAGGATCAGCGGCAATCGATCGAACACCGGCACCCATACCGGCGGAATTACGACGCAGCAGACGCCGAGCGGAACGATCGTGAACGGCCCGAATTCTCCGGGTGGCATTGGAAACGCGGCGATTCGCCGTTTGAATCAAGGGGCCGGAGCGAACGTCGGAACCTCAACCACGACCAATGCCGTCGCCAATGCTGAAAATGCCATCGACGAAGCGATGAACCATGACGACATGTCGGACATGTCCGGCATGGGGCACATGAGTGCAGGTTTCGTCCTGGTTCAGAGCAACGGGACCCAGACGGTCCTGAATGCACGAATGGCCGGCTTCGCGGCCGGCACTTATCGCCTCGCTGTTTACGAATTCGGGGACTGCGGCGACGTGATGAACGGCTCCGCGGGACAGGGAGCCGTCGAGCTGGGCCAATTCTCTGTCGATCGGAGTGGACGCGGGTTCCTGGCAACTGCACTGACTGGGATCGCTCCGGAAGCCCTCCTGGGGCGCGTCGTTGCCGTGACGCCCATCCGGGTGAACGAACAAACGCCGACAACCAATCCGGCGAACCGGCCGCTCGATCAAGGCGTGCGCAGCGGAAACCAGCGCCGCGTTCCGCGCAATCCGACGGCGAACCCGAACGACGGACAGGCCGCGCTTCAAACCGATTCCCAAAGTTTCTTCAACGTGAGCGCATCCAGGGCGCCGATCGAACTGGCGCAGGTTCCGCGAACGACCAACAAGGTGGCAGGCCAGGCTACGGAAGGATCATCGAGCAGCGGGAACCCCGCTGCTGCGGGCGCTCAAACGCAACCGGGAACTCAGACAACGACTCCGCCGAACAGCAATCTGCAGAATAACCCGAACCTGCAGAACGCGCTGAACGCACAGAATGCGATGAACAACAACAGTGCGAATCGGCGGATTCGGAACACCCGGCAGGCGTGCGGAGTCTTCGGATTCGCAAATCCTGGCCGACCCTTCCTCCCGCTCGAAGGGGGGACGGGAACGATCAATAACAACATCAACAATAACGGGACGATCAACAACGGAACGATCAATAACACGCCGCAGAATAATGCTCCGGCGACGAATCCGGGAACGACCACCGACCCGACGATTCCGTAAGTCACCGAACGGCAACCCGGAATCGACCTGCCGGGAATAATGACTTGGAAGTCAGAACACCGGCCGCTGCAGATCGCAGCGGCCGGTGTTCTTTCGCGCGAACCGAGTTGAACGGAACAGGAACTCCTCAATTCATCCGACCGCACTCGATGAGGGACAATCAGCCGTCGGTTCGAAAACGCTTCCCGAGTTCATCGCTTCCAAAAAAAGGGAAAGCTCAATGCCATCCCCGGAATACACCTTGACTAAATACTAATTCATTAGTAGAAACCGCGGGCATCGATCGACGTCAGGAATGGAGCACAAGCCGCCGCATGGAACGCGCAGACAATGGGGGGGCCGTTGATGGCCCACCCGATATTCATTCGTACCTGTTGCCGATCACCATTGTTGTTGCGGGAGTTACGGTTCTGGCGTTTGGGCTCGGTTCACTTTCGCTGCGATCGCATGAAATTTACGTCGCAGTGCCGGTGCGCGAGATGTTTGCAACAGGCGACTTTATTGTCCCGCGATACGGTGGGACGCCTCGACTCGAGAAGCCTCCCTTGGCGTACTGGAGTGCGGCACTCTCCACATGGGTGTGCGGCAGGTTGACCGAATGGACTGTTCGACTACCGTCGTTCATCGCTGCGATCGGATTGGCCTTTGTCATCCGATTATGGGCGCGTCGCTGGTATGGCGCGATCGCGGGGTGGGGTGCATTTGCCGTTCAGGTTTCATCGGTCTACGCCGTCCTGTACGCGCGGCGCGCGGAAATTGACATTCAGCTCTGCCTGTTGACCACAAGCACATTGTTCCTGATCAGTGCAGATTTCACCGAATCAAGCACACACAGGGAGTTCCGCTGGTTCATCATCTATGGACTGCTCACACTCTCCTGGCTCGCGAAGTTTCACTATGGCCCCTG
>JBFWWA010000289.1:0-6442 GCA_050246455.1 Planctomycetaceae bacterium | reverse complement strand
GACGTTCCCGGCCCCTCCAAAAGCTTCGGCAGGAGTCGGTTCTGTTTTGGGATTGGGAACTTGCCCTAGAGTGACAGCAACAATGCCGACGGCAAGCAGCAGGCTGGCGATCGAGAGTTTAAGGAACCTTGGCATAGTCAGTTTCCTTCTTGGGAAGAAAGCATTTTTGACGGCGTTCCCTCGGTCGATCCCACCGAGCGGGACGTCGCTTCGATTTGATTGAGCAATCCATGGATTTGAAGAATCTCACCATCCCAGCGCGTATCGATGTTCGCACTGTTTGACTGGCTGATCCGTGAACTGGGAGGTGTTTCCAGCCCATTGAGAAGTTGATCCGCTTCCGCCCAGTCTTGTGCGAAGGTATCGGGCGGAAGCACCGGCCTGCCGCTCGCGATCGTCTGAGTCTTTCGCCGAGCGGAAGGAGCCTCAATTCTCGGCCCGGGAAATTCCATGTTTCTGGTCACAGCTTCGCGTGCCGGCCCATCTCGGTTTAATTCATCGACATAGGCCGACTTCCGAAGAGGTTCCACTGAGCGAAATTGGGCCATCGTCAAACCGGCTGCGATGATGAAAAGTGCCGCCGCGGTGCCGAGCAGGATGCGTTGCATCGTCGATGTCCTCTTGAGCCACAGCCGGAACCTGCGACGCCGGAACTTGCGACCTGCCTGCATCTCCGCCAGCAGCACAGCCAGCCGACTCTCGACGAAGGCCGCGTGCGGGAATCGCTTGTCGGGATCTTTCGCAAGGAGCCGATCGACCAACTCGACAAGCTCTGCCGGCACGTCGGAATTGACTTCGTCGAGCGGGCGATGCTTTTCGTGGCAGATTCGGTTGAGCACCGCCATCGCCGATTCCGAACGGAACGGCGGCCTGCCCGTGCACATGAAGTAGATGGAGCTGCCGAGACTGTAGAGATCGGAACGATGATCGACCGCATCGCCGCTCGCCTGCTCGGGAGACATGTAGTGCGGCGTGCCGGCGACCGTGCCGGTGCGCGTGAAGCCGGCATCGTCGACCGTGCGCGCGAGTCCGAAATCGGAAATCAGGACGCGATCGACCGATTCTTCGAGCAGCATGTTCGCGGGTTTGACGTCGCGATGAACGAGTCCCTGCGCATGTGCGGCCGCAAGCCCCGCCGCTGCCTGCCGCGCGATGCGGAGTACGTCCTTGATTTCGAGCGGCCCTTCCTCATCAACGCGCGCCTGCAGCGATTTGCCCGGCACGTACTGCATGACGAGGTAGGGCAGATCGCCGTCGGTCTCGACGTTGTAAATGGGAATGACATGCTCATGCACAACCGCCGCCGCGGCCTGTGCTTCGCGGGCGAAACGTCGTCGCGCCGCAGCACTGTTCGCCAGATGCGGCATGAGAACCTTGATCGCGACGACGCGGTGCAGCTCGGAATCGAAGCCCTTGAGCACAATTCCCATCCCGCCGACGCCGATCAGCCGTTCGACTTCGTAACGGCCGATGCGCCCGAGCATCTCCGGGTGGCTCGGCGCCGCCAGAAAACTGAGCGAGACCGGCTCGCAGTCGATCGGGTTGTCTTCTCCCATCAGGGATTCAATCGAAATGACGACTGACGACTGATGAGCCGGGTCCACGGTCAATTCGCCGCTGGTGCGGAGCGTTTCGCAGAGCTCCGCAACCGATGTGTCGTCCCCACTCATCTCGATGAGACGACGCTGACAACCGGGGCAATGCTCGACGTGTTCGGCCGCTTCCTGATAGGCACGGCTCTCTTCCTCGACTCCAAGCAGAATGTCGATGAACCAGTCTTTACAACGCATGGTCCGCCTCCAGCCGGCTCACCTGTTCGCGGAGCTTCGCGATCACTCGACTTCGTGCGATGTAGACCGCGCCGGGGGTCATCTTCAGTGCAGCGGCCACATCCTCAATGGTTTTCGCTTCAACACTCGTCAGCCAGAACGCACGCCAGGTCGGTTCCTTGACCGACTGCTTCACCTGCGAGGCGGCCCAGCGAAACAGCTCCCTCCGATGCTCCAGAACGAACTGGGCGGAAAGATCGTTCGTGGCCGACTGACGATTGAGCAATTCCAGCACGCTCGATGAGCCGCTGCGGACATACTTCCGCCTGGCGAGCATGTCGAGAAGCTGATTCCGCGCAATCGTGAAGAGCCACGATCGGAACCGCGCCCGTTCCGGGTCCGATTCCCAGCGCCCGACCGCCTTCACCACCGAAAGGAGCACGTTCTGCACAAGCTCCGCGGCGTCGGCATCCTGCAGGCCGTTGCGTCGAGCGAACCGGTAGACAAATGGTTCGTAGATCGCGACGAATTCCCGCCACGCAGCCGCATCTTCCGCGCAGGGGAGCCGGACAATCAGGCTGGCTCGTGTTTCCGGGACCTGCGGCATCGGTTCCTCCGTCGATTCTTATACACGAACGACGGAGCGGGATCTTTCACGGGAACTTCAGGTTATCGACCGAAATCCTGGAATTCACCGCAACCTTGAAATGTGAAGCCCGACATCAGACCTGCAGCACCCCGGTGCGGAACGGCTGGTCTTCAGCGTGCCGTGTGGCGACTTCGAGCGCCGTGATGAGCGCATCGCGCGTCTGGGCGGGCTCGATGATCTCATCCACGAATCCCCGCGCGGCGGCGTAACGGATGTCGGCCTGCTCATCGTACGAGGCGACGACCTTTCGGCGCAACTGTTCGAGTTCATCGGCATCGGGAGTCTTTCCCGTCCGCTTCATCGCCGCGATGTTGACGTCGAGCAGCGTTGAAGCCGCCTGCTGCGAACCCATCACGGCGTACTGTGCGGCGGGCCACGCGAGAATGAATCGGGGATCGAACGCCTTGCCGCACATCGCGTAGTTCCCCGCACCGAAACTTCCGCCGATCACAACCGTCAGCTTTGGAACGCGGCTGTTCGAGATCACGTTCACGAGCTTTGCGCCGGCGCGGATGATCCCCGCCTGTTCGGAGTCTCGCCCCACCATGAAGCCGTAGACATCCTGCAGAAACACGAGCGGCGTCCAGGTCTGGTTGCAGTCCATGATGAAGCGGGCGGTCTTGTCGGCTCCGTCGTGATAGATCACTCCCCCGTACTGCAGCCCTTCTTTCGCCGTCTTCTCCGGATGATGCTGGTTGGCAATAAGGCCGACCTGGTATCCGCCGATGCGGGCGTAGCCGCAGATCATCGTACGGCCATACTCCGCCTTGTATTCCTGAAAGCTACCTGCGTCGACGATGCACTCGAGGACGTGCCGTGTTTCGTACTGCTGCTGGCCGGGCGTCGCGAGAATGGAATAGAGGTCGTCCGCGGGCCGGCCTGGTGCAGTTGCCTCCGCAACGGTGAACTGCGGAGCGCGCGCATCCGCCGGAATGGCCGCCGCCAGTTCACGAAGTCGACGGAGGCAGGCCGGATCGTCGGGCTCGCGGAAGTCGATTGTTCCGCTGGTCTCCGCATGCATCTTCGCGCCGCCGAGATCCTCGTGAGAGACATCCTGGCCGATGGCGCTCTTCACAAGCGCGGGGCCCGCGAGGTAGAGACCAGAGCCTTCGGTCATCACCAGCTTGTCGCAGAGGACCGGCAGGTAGCCGCCGCCGGCGACACAGTTCCCCATGATCGCGGCTATCTGCGGCACGCCGAGCGCGGAGAGGACGGCATTGTTCCGGAAGATGCGACCGAAATCGTCCTCGTCCGGAAAGACTTCGTCCTGCAAGGGAAGCATCACGCCCGCGGAATCGACGAGGTAAATGAGCGGGAGCCGGTTCGCCATGGCAATCCGCTGGGCGCGGAGAACTTTCTTCGCGGTCATCGGGAAGAACGAACCGGCTTTGACCGTTGCATCGTTCGCGATGATCATGAAGGAGCGGCCGGAGACTTTTCCCACGCCGCAGATCACGCTGGCCGCGGGGGCCGGTCCCCATTCCGGATACATATTCCAGGCGGCGAAGCGCCCGAGCTCAAACAGTGATGTTCCCGGGTCGATCAGTTCCGCGATCCGCTCGCGCGCGGTGAGCCGCTTCTTCTCGTGTTGCCGCTCGATCGCCTTTCTGCCGCCGCCGAGGGCGATTTCGTCGCGCGTCGCGCGGAATCCCTCGAGCAGCGTCTTCCAGTCGGGCTTGGAGCTGGTGGGGTTCTTGTCGGCCGCGGAATTTCGTGCCATAGGTGTTCGAGAGCGCTCAGTCGGGTGATAAACGAAACGAAAAACCGCGGACGCCGGCTCACTGGCGCACCGTGCAGCGGCGCGTCCGGTCCAGTATAATCGAAGGCGAGGCGCGACCGTACCGTCACCGTGTCGAAGATCGGGAAGAGAGCCGCTCGAATGTCCGTCCGTTCCCCTTTGCTCGCAGCGATCCTCTTTGCGAGCATCGCGTTTCCGAGCGGATTGTACGGTCAGGAAGACGAAGACGAGGACGCGCTTCCCGCCGGATTGTCTGCGACATACACCGCAGCCGGCCGGACGGTCGAACGGGTCGATCCCGACATCGCATTTTCGTGGGGAAACTGTTCGCCCGATGCCCGGCTCCCTCCCGGCCCGTTTCGGGCGCAATGGCATGGCCGCATCCTCGTCCAGACGGAGACACGCTACGTCTTTCATGCGTATGTCGACGGAGCCGTGTCGATCACGCTTGACGGCAAGCTTGTTGCCGAGGGAAAGACCGACGCACCCGGCTGGATCAGCGGCGAGGTTCTTCCCATCGAGTTCGGCGAGAAGGAACTCCAGGTCGAATATCGAAAGACCGGCGAGAATTCGCGCGTGCAGCTCTTCTGGTCGTCCGACCGATTCCCCGTGGAACCGTTGCCGGTGCATCTGATATTCCATGAACAGAAACGCCCCGAGCTCGCGCTGATTGAAAAGGGACGGCGCGAGTTCGAGGGATTCCGTTGCGGCCGCTGCCATCAGGGAATTGCCGACAGCGCCGACATGCCCGCACCGGCGCTCACAACGGTCGCCGCCTCGCTCAGCCGGGAAGATCTGATTGCGAAGATTCGTCACAGCGAATCAGACAGCGCGCACTCGCGCATGCCGGACTTCGGTTTCTCCGTGGACGAAGGAACCGCGATCGCCGCGTATCTTCTCTCCGCGTCGCAGGAAGTGAAGTTCGATGAACCTTCCAAATTGGCGGTGGATCCGAATCAACGGAAGAACGGCCAGGAACTGGCGCACACGATCGGTTGTCTCGCCTGCCATCAGATCGGTGCCATCGGCCAGAACGGCCCCTACAGCGGCGGTGACCTGACGCATGTCGCCGATAAGCGGAGCGTTCATTGGCTTTTCAACTGGCTGAAGAATCCCGAGCGGGTGAATCCCGATCATCGGATGCCGGTCTTCGAACTTTCGGAAAAAGAGCGGGGGCACCTCGCGAGCTATCTTTCCAGTTTGAAGAAAGCTCCGGAGCGCACCCAAGTTTCCGGAGGCGCGGCAGAATCCCAGGGGGCCGACGATGCGGCGCTCGTTGACGCCGGGCGCAAGCTGGTTGCGGATGCGCGGTGCGCCGCTTGCCACCGATTGCCGCAGAATTCTGTCGAATCGAAAACTCATGCCAGGCCATTCGCCGCGAATTCCAACTGGTCGAAATCGTGTGCGAGCGAACAGCTCAATCGAACTGGCCGACAGCCCCGTTACCACGGAGTCGACGGCACAGCAATTCAGGCATTCGTAACGGCACATGCTGGTACGACAACTCCGGAAAGTCCGTTCGCACAGGGCGCTCGTTTGTTCGAGCAGCGCAACTGCGTCGCCTGCCACCGGCGCGACGGAGCAGGGGGGCTCGAAGCAACGGCGGGAGCGGTCGTGCGAGCCGATGCATCACTCAAGGGACAAAGCGAGACGCTCGTTCCGCCGGTTCTCAACGCCGTCGGCGACAAACTGACTGATGCGGCGCTCGCAAAATCGATCCGAGGGGAACAGAAGCCGCGCATGGACTGGCTGCGCGTGCAGATGCCGCGCTTTCGACATTCCCCGGCTCAGCAGGACGCGCTCCTCACGTATTTCGTCGCGCATGACCGCATCCCCGACGGCGCGCCGCTGCATCCGACAAGCCCCCAGAAACAAGCAGACGTCGCGGACGGGGAGAAGAACGACGCCAGCACGCTCATCGCCGGCCATGCAATTGTCGGTGCGCAGGGTTGGAACTGTCTGGCCTGTCATCAGGCGGGGCGGTTTGTGCCGAAGAATGTCTCCCCCGCAACGCGTGGATCAGATCTCCTCGCATTCGGCAGTCGCATGCGCCGAGAGTTCTTCCTCCGCTGGACGCGTTCCCCGCTGCGTGTGGCCCCGGGAATCGAAATGCCTGCGTACGAACGGCCGGTCCCGGGTGTTCTCGACGGCGACATCGACCGTCAGTTCGCTGCTCTCTGGAGCGCACTGAACGATCCGCAGTTCACCGTCCCCACGAATCCGACAGCGGTCGAACAGTTCTTCACCGTGAAAAAAGGAGACGGCGCGCGAATTGTTCATGACGTC
>JBFWWA010000288.1:0-6475 GCA_050246455.1 Planctomycetaceae bacterium | reverse complement strand
GTCACCGACTTCGACTTCCAGAACGTCACGCTCCAATGCAAAGTTCGCCGCGGCCCGGAAGAACTCTACGACAGCGGCGAGCTCAAGAGCGGCGAGAAGTTCATGTCGCATTCGCTCGCGAATCTTGAAGACCATCACTTCAAGTACCCGCAGCACCGATACCCCGGCGATATTCACCTTCACTTCTTCGGCACGAGCAAGCTGAGCTACAGCACGCGGAAGTGGAAGTATGAGCCGGGGGACGAAATCGAGATTGCCGCACCCGGCTTCAGCGCCGCCCTTAAGAACACCGTGAGCGCGGGCGCGCCGGATGACGGCCGGCCGGTTGTTGTTCAGCGAGCCTGATCGGTTTCGACTATTTCGCCTTAAAGTCGCGCCACAGCCAGCGGAGAGAGTCGGGCAGAATCGCACCGCCGTGCTTGCCGTTGTGGCCGCCGTCGCCGTACTCGAATTGGTAGTCGTACTTCGCGAACTTGAGGGCGGCCGCCATCTCCTGGTTTGCGAGCGGCCAGTTTCCGTGCGCGTTGTCGAGATCGCCGGATCCGTCCTGCAGAAAGACGCGGATCGGCTTCGGCTCGGTTTTGCGAATCAACGCATGGTACACGTGCCCGCCGCGAATGTTCGTGAAACTGCCGACATGGCTGAGGACTTTCCTGAACTGGTCGGGGCGCTCCCAGGCGACGGTCCACGCACAGATGCCGCCGGAGCTGATCCCGCAGATGGCGCGGCCGTCCGGGTCATTCGTCAGCGAGTATTTTTTGCCGACTTCGGGAAGAATCTCTTCGAGCAGGAACCGCGCGTACTGATCGCTGAGCGTGTCGTACTCGAAACTGCGATTCGACCTCGGCTTCTCTCCGTCCTTCTTTGATGGAATGTTGCCCGGATTCAGAAAGATGCCGACTGTCACCGGCATCTCTCCTTTGTGAATGAGGTTGTCGAAGACGGTGGGAATCCGGAAATCCCGTTTCCCATCGACGTACCATCCCCCGTCCTGAAAGACCATGACACACGCAGGCTTTGACGCGTCGTATTGAGCGGGAACATACACCCAGTAATCGCGCACCGTTTCGGGAAAGATTTTGCTCTCCCAGACCGCTTTCGTGATGGTCCCTTTGGGAACTCCCGGCTGCTCCATTGAATCGGGACCGAGCTTGTAGTCATCAGCGGCGGGAAGGACCATCGCATGCGCGACAAACAGGGCGAGAGCGAACCCGAAGCGGCGTGAATGTGATGCGGCGTTTCCAATCAGGTCGAACATGGTGTGCTTTCTCTGCGATGGGAATCGTACGGATTCATTGTGATTTCGATATCGGATTCCGGAAGATTCGCGGGTTCAAGGCGTCCCTTCCCGATCTTCAATGCCCAGTGCTTCCATGCGCCGATAAAGCTTTGGACGCGTGAGCCCGAGGAGTTCGGCCGCCTTGCTTTTGTTGTGGCGAGTCTCGGCCAGCGTTCGCTCGATCTGCTCCTTTTCAATTCGAGCGAGAAGGTCCTCGAGCGGCGTGATGCGCGGCTTGACCGGCGGCCCGACCGACTGCGCTTCGAGTCCGGTACGGAAGCGAAACGGCAGATCTTCGGTCCGGATCGTCGTCTCCTTGCAGCCCGCACGTGCCTCCGTGACCACGAGGCGGAGTTCGTCGACATTGCCGGGCCATTGATACTCGTACAGCCGTTTCCACACATTCTCCGCAAACCCGCCGACCTGTTTCGCATCTCCCCGATTGAGATCCTCCAGAATCGACTGCGCGAGAAACGGAAGATCTTCCGAGCGCCGGCGCAGCGGCGGCAATGCAATCTCCAGAGTCGTCAGGAGAAAGTAGAAGTCCGGCAGGATGGTTTCATCGTCGAGCGCCGCTTTGAAGTCGGACGTCGTCGAACCGATCAGCCGGAGGTCGGCTCGTCGCTCCGGCCGGCCCGGACCGAACGCTTCCACCATTGTCTGCTGAAGATCTCGCGCCAGCTGATCGGCGTTGGCAAGAAACACCGTTCCTGGTTTCAATCCCTGGCTGCCGGGCGATCCATGATCTTCAATGCGCCCGCTTTCCAGAAACCGGCGTAATGCCTGCTTCAGTTCGAGGGAGGAAAGTCTGCGGCAGTCGAGCGGCATGAACGATCGATGCCGCGACTCGCTTTCGTAATGAATCAGTCGGGCGATGTGTTCCTTGCCGGTCCCTTTCTCGCCGCGCAACAGGACGGCACTGTTCGAGGCGCGCGCCACGGAGATCTGATCGAGAACTCGCAACATCGCGGCGCTTTTGCAGACGAGCGTACGGAATCCGAACCGTTGCCGGAGTCCGAGCCGAAGAGCCGAGAGCTCGGCGTGCAGCTTACGAGACGGAGTTGTGTCGGCCGCATGTGCCGGAGCGGGAATGGGAAGAATGAAGCCGAGCACTCCCTGGAGATTTCCCTCGATGTCGACGAGCGGCTGGAATCTCAGCAGCTGGGGCAGGGCTTCGCCGCTTCTGTGCGGAAGGTATGCGGGGACATCCGCGGGCAGCCCTGCGAATACTTCGGGTGGCGGGGCGAGGTTGGAGGCGAGTGATTCCGGTTCTGCGGTATCGTCAGCGGCAGCGTAGTCGCAGGTCTTGCCGACGATTTCCGCCGCGGTCCAACCGGTAAGGCTTTCACAGCCGGCGTTGAAGAACGCAATTTTCCGCCCGGCCGCAATGAGGAACACGGGCGTCGTAACGTTGCGGAGAATTCGCTCGAAGGTCGATTTGCCTGGTGACCGTTTGGCCATTTCGCATGCGCCGGACGAGTTACGTGACCGGAACCCGACTCCGCCCTCTACCCTGCTTATCGCTGAATTCGCCCGGCCCCCGAACCCGCCACAAGCGCTTCGATCTCCTTGCGGCTGACGAGGTTGAAATCTCCCTTGATGCTGTGCTTCAGGCAGCTCGCCGCAACGGCATAGCCGAGCGCCTTCTGCGGCGATGACAGTTCCGGCGTGCTGAGTGCAAAGATCAACGCGCCGGCGAAGGAATCCCCCGCGCCGACACGATCGACGATGTCGCGGATCTCATACGGTGCATAATTTCCGGCGGCATCCAGCGGAGCAAAGCAGGCACGCTGTTCTCCCGCATCGTAAAGCATGCCCCCCCAGTTGTTGTGGCTCGCGGAAATGCTTTCACGAAGCGTGATCGCGACCTTCTGCACATTCGGAAAGTCGCTGACGATGCGCCGGGCGACTTCCGTGTAGCCGGCGACGTTCAACTGTCCGGCGGAGACATCGGTCTTCGGCGCGGCGATTCCGAGCGCGAGTTCCGCGTCTTCCTCATTCGCAATCACGACGTCGATGAACGGCATCAGGTTCCGCATGTTTTTTTGTGCGAGCGCGACCGGCGCAACGCCCGGCTTCCAGTTCCAGAGCTTCTTCCGGAAGTTGAGATCGCAGGAGACGGTCAGACCCTGCTCCTTGGCATGCCGGACGGCAGCAAGAGCTGCGTCCGCCGCGGCTCCGCTGATTGCGGGGGTGATTCCCGTAATGTGGAACCAGTGCGAGTTTTGAAACGCGGAGTCCCAGGGGTAACCGGTCGACGGCTGCAGCGAAATGCTGCTTTGATCGCGATCGTAAGTGACCGTTCCGGCGCGCTGGTTGGCACCCGTTTCCACGAAATAGATTCCGAAGCGGCCGGTCGAAACGCGCTGAATCAGATCGGTATCGATGCCGATGCCGCGGACCTGCTGAATGAGCGCCTCGGAAATCGGATTGTCGGGAACGGCCGTCATGTAGGCCGCGCGGCCCCCTTGCCGGGCGATTGAAACGGCGACGTTCAATTCTCCGCCGCCAAAGGTGGCTTCCAGCTTTCCCGGAATCGCCTGCCCGATCCTCAGGAAGTCCTCGGGCGCGAGTCGGAGCATGACCTCGCCAAATGTCACAAATCTCACGGTTTACCACCTCGTCGGCTGACGTGCCCTGATGTTCGGTGCTCTGCGCGAAGCAATGCGATTGGTTTCCTTCGGTTGTGCGCATCAATTCTCACAAAAAGTCTCGGGCATTTCAAATAGCGGTGCCAGCAGGGTGTCACAGGCCATTGCTAGATTTCGTTGAATCTTCCTGGACGCGAGGGGGGTAACGGTTTCATACCCCGGAACAGTTCTTGAGATGGTGCTGATCCGGTTCGCCTGTATCGAAACCGTTATCCGCCCCCGCGTCTGCGAAGCATCCCGTCGACGCGAATCGGGCACTTGAGCCTGGATGCGAGGAATCGTCCGAGGCATCCAGACAGACCCGTCCGGCAGAACGCAATTCTGCAATCCAATCTACCGCCGGAATCTCCAGGGGCTGTCGCCACCGCACGACTGCTGGAGTATTGCTCGATGACGGAAAATTCTGAGAGTCATCTGGACTGCCCGAACTGCCACAACGAAGTCCGCATCAGGAATCAGGCTTCAATACAGATTTCGCACGCGATGCGGTTGCGTTTCGATACGCTCGGCACCCAGGTGAACTGTCCGCATTGCCGGCAGCCGTTTCTCCTCCGGGCGCGCCAGGTCGATCCCTTCGGCGAGACGCTCGAAATCCCGCAAGGGCGATAAGCCCGGAACCTGTCGCTCGGTTGCCGGCGGTTCCATGCCGTTGATGCATTCGCCGCGTTGATTGTCGCGCCCGGCGAAATTGATCAGAATTGCAGACGGCGCGCGGTCGCGCGCCTTCTGATCGTATGAACGTTGGAGAACGCGATGCAGGATATTGTGCGGGCGGCGGCGGTTTCGGTCGAAAGCCACCCCGGCCAGACCCGTGAGAATCTCCGCCAAATCGATGAATGGGCCGCTCGCGCCGCCGATGCCGGCGCACAACTTGTCCTGTTTCAGGAACTGTCGATGACGGGGTTCATTCCAAATCACCCCACCGCCGATCACGATCAGTGGCTGCGTGCAGCTCTTGGCGTCGCGCGCCAGGCCGCCGAACCGGTCGACGGCGCTGCGGTCAGTTCGCTCGTCGAGGTGGCGCGGCGCCGCAACATTCTGATCGCTGCGGGAATGTTGGAAGACGCGGGCAATCTTCTGTTCAACACGCATGTTCTGGTGGGTCCGGAGGGAATCCTCGGCTCGTTCCGAAAAATGCATGTCCCGATGTTCGAGATGCCGTTCTATAACGGAGGAGATGCTCCGACTGTTGTCGAGACTCCGCTCGGCCGCATCGGAGTGAATATCTGTTTCGATTCGCTCCTGCCGGAATCGACTCGGCTGCTTGCCGTTCAGAACGTCGAGATCGTGCTGTTTCCATTCGCGGCCGACCCGCCCCCGTGCACTCCTGCCGGGTGGGCGAAGTGGGCGGCTCCCGCACTTCAAAGCCGTTGCGTCGAGAACGGCGTCTTCGGACTGGCGTGCAATTTCGTCGGGCGGGTGAAGTGCGCGAACGTCGAACAGTTTTTTCCTGGGGGCGGAATCGCCATTGGTCCGCGCGGCGAAGTCCTCAAGGAATGGGACGTTCCGACCGGTGAACCCGGCATGCTCATCGCGGAATTCAAGGCTGACGATCTGCGGCAGGCGCGCTCGGAGCCGGAGTACCTGTTCCGTTTTCGACGTCCCGAGCTTTACCGCTCTCTGGCGCGGTAGAACGGTTCGATCGTCCGACATTCTTTGCGCCGGTCATGACGGCTGCGGGCGCCGTCACTATTCCGTCGATGTATCCGACGAGGGGCCCCGGGAGCAGACCCGCACCGACCAGAAGCGTCGTCGCGAGTATCGCGGCGGCAAGTGCCGGCTGGCCGCCGGCAGGCTGGGGGCGCGCAACCTGCCCGTTGAAGAAAATCGTCGCGAGGATTCGCAGCCACGCGGCCGAGGCCATCACCATGCTCCCCGCCGCAACCAATCCCAGGAGCAGGAATGCCGGATTCGGATGCGGCAGAAACCCGCGCTGCGACTCGAGGTGCACCGAGAGACTTGATGCGATGAGAAACAACCTTCCCCAGAATCCCGGAAAGGGTGGAATCCCCGCAAGACTCAGAAGACAGATCCCAGCGCAGATTGCTGCGGGTGGTTCTCGCGAACCGATCCCGGCTAGATCTTCGATGTGCTCGATCTCCTCGCCCGCGCGCGAAAGATAGACGATGACAGCCGTCAGCCCTCCCGCCGACACGATGAAAGTGACCGCATGGAACAGGACCGATGAAACTCCACCCGGCAGACTTTGCGAAACAACGAGGCTTTGCTCCGGTGAAGCGACGTCTGCAAATCCGACTGCCAACCCAATCAGTCCGAACCCTGCATTGGAAACAACAAGATAAGCCAGCATTCGCTTCAGTCGCGTCTCTTTGAAGGCAAGTGCTGATCCGACGAACATGCTCGCCGCTGCAAGCACGATCGCCAGCAGACGTCCTGTCGCGGCGGATGCCGCGAGTAAACCGACGAGCACGCGCACGCCAACGATCAGTCCCACAACTTGCGACGTCGTCGACAGCAGCCCCGCGGCCGCCAGTCTCGACGCGTCGTAAAGATCGGCAAGAGGGGGCTGGAACGGAACGATCGC
>JBFWWA010000287.1:0-6476 GCA_050246455.1 Planctomycetaceae bacterium | reverse complement strand
CCATGGCGCCGAGCATCGCAGCATCGTTCAGCCAAACGTCTCTCGCAACGTTACGGCAGTCGATTAGAAGATGTTTGCCTCGTCCCAATTCATAAACCCTCCTGTAATCGCACGCCTGTCGATGCCTCCTGACGAGACAGACCCGAAGGTGGCTCGCTCCGAGGCCGCAACCTGGCCCACGCGCCAGATTGCAGATCTCCAAGATCGAGTAATTTATGACTCCTTTTTCTGAGGAATCAAGAGCTATTCACCCCGCGCGCGAAAAATTCGCGCTTCATAGCGCGCACACGCAGCGCGGAATCCGCTCGACTTCGCGCACGCCGCGGCGCGCAAAACAGGAGCCATCCTTCCCGACAAGGACGGCTCCTGCGCACGACTCCAGAAAACAACGCGCAGCTACATCGGCCCACCCATGGCCCCCTGGAAGACCTTCACGAGCTGTGCAATTCCCTTCAGCTGCTCGAGCGGGAAGTGGGACTTCGCCCGGACCGCCTGCGGCTCCGCGACAATGGTCGTGCCGAAGTACGATCGCATCGCAACCGCCTTCTTGATCGCCTCCGCGTCGACCGGAATCGGCAGTGAACCGGTGCCGATGAAACTCGCGGCCAGGCCGGGGAGATCGATCAGCAGCAGCACATTCGCCTGCTTCGACAAATGGTCCCGAACCGGTTTGCGTGAATCGGCCGGTGGCGTCGAAGCCTCGACCGCCTTGAGCAATGTTTCCATCGCCTCCTTGCCCCCGCCGAACGACTGCACAACCGCGTCCTTCAAGATGACGATGCGGGTCACCATCCCGTTCGGGCCGTACATCGTGTCGAGCATCTTCTTCTGCATCCCGAGCGGATCGTTCATCGGATCGACTTCCTGCTTGAGCGTCATCACGTCGGCCGAACGGTCCCCGTACTTTTCCGCATCCTGCTGGATTTTAATCTCCTGTTTGATCGGGCCGACCGAGAGCTTCGCCATCGATTCCGTCGACTTCCGATACAGCTCGCGCATCTTGTCGGGCTGATCGACCTGCACGTAAGTCGCGTAGCGAAGGATTCCCTCGGAAGAGGACCCGACGTTCATCGACCCGACAGTATCGCCCAGCTTCAACTTGGACATTTCCTCCGTGATGGACTGAAGCGCCGCCTTCATCTCCGGGGTCGCATCCGAAAACATCGACGTGGTCAACTTCGTGCCCCAGTCGACCATCGACTTCATATCAGCGTGGAGTCCGTAGTAAACGAGCTGATCGGTTGGAAGCTTGCCGACCGCGGCCAATTCGGAAGGGGGATTCGATTGCAGGAATTTGTCGGTCGACGATCCTGTCGTGAATTTCGCGAACTGCTCAATATCGACGCCGCGGTCGCCAACTCTTCCCGCGACGGCGTAACCTTCCGTGTCGTCGAGCACCTGCAGCGCGTGCTGAACCATGTCCGAGTAAACCGCTGTGACCGCAGCGGGATTGATTCCGGCGGGGGCCGGCTGAGCGTTCTGCCCCTGCTTGAGGGCCGCTTCGATCGATTCTTTGGCGCTGTCGATATCGGCCCGGTATGTTTCGCGAAGCTGCTTGACGTTCACGAACGCGGCAATGTCGGCCCCCTCGATCAAGCCGCGCGACGTGCGGTCGATCGTGGCGACGATCGACTTCCCTTCCCCTTTCGTGCGTTTCTCGACGGCTTGAAACGTTTCCGAGTGGTCCGTGTAGAGCAGCCAGTTCTCGTGCTTCACGTACTGATAGCTCGTGCCGGTTTCCTTTTTCGCCGCTTCCGCATCCGTGACCGGCACCGCGAATACAATCCCCGGCTCTCCCCCGGTCTGCGGGAAAACGGCGACCCACCAATCTCCCTTCGCATCGACGCCGGCCAGCGACTGGTTGTAGATCATCAGCCCAAGCCGTTCCGATCCCTGATCGAGGAACGCCTTCCAGGCCGGGTCGGCCTTCCCTGCGAAATCGGCAATACGCGCGAGCGTCGCCTTGGGCGATTTCATGCGCACGACGACTCCGGCCGAATCCGGTATCGCCTCCAGCGGATCCGCCGCCCCCTGAGCAATGGTCGAAGAAACGAACAGAAGCAGTACCGGGAACGCCCAGCGCGAGAGTATCCGCATGGAAGAATCCTCTGAAATCGTGATCGATTGAGCCCGAACCGAACGCGCCGAAAACGGCAGCGCCGCCGGAGAGTATAACGGCCCGGAAAGAAAAAGGATCACGCGGATGCGCGAAAGTGGGGGAATGGCTGCGCAGCATTGGGTGCCCGGGGTGGAGCGAAGCGACCCCCGGATCATTCAAGAACCTGGGGGCTTACCGACCACCCTAACGAGCGGTGCCCTTCGACCGCAGCCGCACCAAGCGAACGCCCGGTCAGGCGCGCTTGTAGTCGGTGCGGAACCAGTCGACGGTCTGCTGCAGCCCGTCCTGGAGATCGGTGACCGGCGCGTAGCCGAGGTCACGGCGTGCGGCGGAGATGTCGGCCCACGAATGGAGCACGTCGCCGGCGCGCGGCGGAGCGAAGATAGGATCGAACGGGACGCTGAGCATCCGGCAGATCATTTCGAGAAGCTCGCGAACCGAGAGCGTGGTTCCACATGCGACATTGAACACCCGCCCGGAAACATTCGGCGCCTGGGATGCAAGGACGTTCGCCGCGACGATGTTGTCGACATGCGTGAAATCGCGCGACTGGCTGCCGTCGCCGAAGATCGTCGGCCGCCGTCCTTCCATCAGTGCGGAAACGAAGAGCGGAATGACCGCCGAGTACGGGCTCGCGGGATCCTGACGCGGCCCGAAGACGTTGAAGTAGCGGAGCCGGACCGTTTCGAGCTTGTAGCTCGCCGCGAACGATTCGCAGTACAGCTCCCCCGCCAGCTTGGCAGCGGCGTACGGAGAAAGAACCTGCAACTGGCTTTTTTCGGTCTTCGGCATTTCGGGATCGTTGCCGTAGCAGCTGCTCGACGCGGCGTAGACGACGCGCCGTACTCCTGCGCGCCGGCAGGCGTCCAGAAGCGTGATCGTCCCCGTCGCGCAGGCTTCGTGAGATTCGATCGGCTTCTCGACGCTCATCGGCACGGATGCAAGGGCCGCGTGGTGGAAAACAACCTCGACTCCTTCAACAGCCTGGGCCACGCGTCGCGCGTCGGTGAGCGTTCCCTCGACAAACTCGTACTGGCCCTTCAGGTGGGCAAGGTTGTTGAGCGATCCGGTGCTGAGGTTGTCGAAGACGCGGACCTTCGCGCCTCGTTTCACAAGACCCGTCGCCAGATGAGAACCGATGAATCCCGCGCCGCCGGTCACCAGATACGTTGCCACAACCGCTCCTTATCAGTGCTCGGTCTGCCCGTCGCCGCCGGACGCGACATTTCTGTGCGCACCCTGAGCCCTCGTCGGTTGGCTGGACGGCACCGGAACTGTAGCATTTTCTCTCCGGAACCGCTGTTTGAAGCTCCCCTTTTTTGCAGGAACTTTCCAGCCGAAATGCCCCACCTGGCACGGATTCAGATCTTCCCGATCAAGTCGCTCGATCCTCTCTCGGTCCAGACGGCACGTGTGCTGCCGGCCGGAGCCCTGGAGTTCGACCGCCGGTTCGCCCTCGCCGACGCGGCCGGTCGGTTCATCAACGGAAAACGAACCGACCTGATCAACACGCTGGAATCTCGTTGCGACCCTTCCAACCGGACCGTCTCCATCGGCCTGCGCGGGACGGGCGACTTGCGGCAGTTTCATCTCGACGACGACAGAAACGGCCTGGAAGTGATGCTCGCGGCACACTTCAAGATGTCAGTGCAGCTGGTCGAGAACGCCATCACCGGACTCCCGGACGACACTGATGCCCCCGGCCCCACAATTATCAGCACCGCCACGCTGGAAACGGTCGCATCCTGGTTTGACCACATCAGTCTCGACGAGGCGCGGCTCCGGTTTCGTGCCAACCTCGAAATTGGCGGCGTCGAACCGTTCTGGGAGGAACGTTTGTACGCGGCCGCAGGCCAAGTCGTCCGGTTTCAGGTTGGCGGCGTCGCATTGGAGGGGACGAATCCCTGTGCCCGCTGCGTTGTTCCGATGCGCGACCCCGCCACCGGAGAGTTCGACCCGATCTTCAAACAACAGTTCCGCACCCGCCGTGAAGCGACGCTTCCGGCCTGGGCCCATCGGTCCCGCTTCGACCACTTCTACCGGCTCGCGATCAATACACAACCCGTTGCGGGGTTCAGCGGCGGCGAGCTGAACGTCGGCGACGACGTGCAGTTTTCGGGTGCAGAATCGTCATGACCGCGCGCACCGGCGAAATCGCGCTGCGCTGCGTTGTCGATTCGTGCGGTACAGAGGGCCCCTGCGACGCCCCCGGGCAACGCCCCGCAAAGCTTTCGCGGCCGGAAATCACCACTGTCATCGTCGTAAGCGGCACAGTCGGCAGAGAGTCACAACCGGGTGGGCAATTTCACCCGGAAAGGCCGGAGTCGCCTCCATTCATCGTCTAGACTTTCGACGTGTTTCAAACAGTCAACAGGTCTTCGCATAGCAGGGACTTGCGATGCTTGTCTTGAGTCGAAAGAAGGACGAGAAGATCATCATCGGGGACAAGATCACGATCATGGTGATCGAGATCCGCGGCGACAAAGTGCGCCTGGGCATCGAAGCCCCGAAAGAGGTCACGGTCCATCGTCAGGAAGTGTACGAGGCCATCAAGCGCGAACACGACCAGGAAAAGGGCATTTCCGCCATCGACGCGGAAAAGTAGCGCCGCCTGATCTCGTGATGCGTGTTCGGTACGTTCTGTCGCACCGGACGCGCGCGTCGTTGCCTTGCTTGCTTCCGCGCGCAATATCATCCCGGAACGGGTTCCGACGGAATCCGTAAAGCGCGCGAACTGAAACACTCGCTCCGGAATTCCGAGAGGACGTCCCCGCGCGCAGCGGATGGTGACCCCGCCTCTTCTCGACCGGTGAATTCCTCGTCCGGGTCGTCCGCGCTGAGCGAGGCCGACACAATCGCCGCCACCGCGTCCCGCAGCCAGACCCGTTCGTCGTGCGTCAGGCCGATTCCGAACTCCACCGACGTCGAATCTCCGTCGACCGAAACGACTTCGGAATGCGAGTTTCCACGCAGTTCGCGCGATAACTGCTTAGACTTCCCGTTCTGCACCGAAACATCCTTGATCTCTTCGACTCGAACCTCCGCGATCCACGGCACTTTGTGCCCGTCAACTTCCACGCGAATCCGCTCGCGCGAGACGATAATCCGCTCGACTCGCCGCGCCATTCGGAAAGACGGGAGCACGAGCCACCATCCGGAAAGACCATGCAGGAGGAAAAACGGCAAGGTGCAGACAAGTCCTCCCGGATCGAATCGCATCCCACCTCCTGCCTGCCGCACAATCTGAATCAATAACAGCAGCGTGCAGACTGCCGGCACGATGCCGAAAAGTATGATTGTGACGTACCCCTGCCCGTCGAGTCTTCCGCGCGGAACCAGGAACTCGACCGCGTCTCCGCGCCGCTCGATCGCAAGCCTCGAACTTTTCGGCATCGGTTCCAGAGAACGCGACCGCCCGCCGGGATAGATCTTACGACTCAACATCCGACGCCGCAGTGCGGGGTCGGACGACTCGGCTTGCGACAGGTCAACCAGGCTCAACCCCAGGAAATCAGCAACTTCCTCAGCCGTTGTGTGCGCCTTTTCGCGCTCGCGCGTCTGCTGAATGAGCAGCGGCGTACCGGTTCCTTCCAGAAGCACGGAATAACGAGGCGCGAGTGAGTGCGTCATTGACGGAACGATCTCGCGAACGAGCGACACTGCAAGATACCGGGTGAGAGAACGGCAACTGTAGAACGGCCGCACGGGATGTATCCGCCACGAACGAACAAGCTGCGCCGAACGGTTGAGAACGACCCCGCTTCGCTTGAACAGATACGTGGCAGCCGCCCCGACCACGAGCAACGACGACAGGGCCTTGAGGTGCGGCCGTAGCGGTTTCTGCACCGCGGGAACGAGGCAGAGCGCCACGTAAACAGCGGCAATGCGCGGAAGAAGCACCATCACGCGCGTCGTGAAATGAATCTCGCGGCGAATGGGAAGCACGTCCGGATCATCATCGATCCCTTCCGCGAAGAGCGACAGGTCGCGGCTCTCCGCATCGTCATCGACGGGGGGCGTGCTTCCCGGAGCACGGCGGCGGCGGATGATGCGCCCCAGGGCCATATCGAGAATATCGATACCGAGCAATGAGGCGATCTGTTCCGCGCGCCGCCGCGTGTCGAGATAGTTCGTCGATCGATACGGAATGTCGACCGGCGCCGCGCTTCCTTCCAGATGCAGCGCGTAAGGTGCAAGATGGCTTACGGGTTGCCGGAGCGTTACGGAGTCAATCCGATGCAGCTCACAGGTCTGGAAGCTCGCGTACAAGAACCCGCGCACGCGCACCTCGTCTCGCTCGCGGTCGACCGAGATCGAAGGACAAAAGAAGTAGGTGACAAAGCAAACGGTGAACGGG
>JBFWWA010000286.1:0-6477 GCA_050246455.1 Planctomycetaceae bacterium | reverse complement strand
ACGGAATTCGAGGTCCGGACGCTGCCGGAAGGACCGAAGCCGCTCGATCCGGATGAAGTGCATCGCATCCGGGAAGCGAATCTCATCGAAGCCGCCGGCGGCAACGGCGTCAGCAAGTAGGCAACGGGAAGGGAACGGAGAGCATCGGTGGCGGACGCGTTTCAGGGTGATGCCGAACTCAAAAAGAAGCTCGGCGCGGATGGCTTCACGACGAGCCAGTTCCGCGGCGACATTCACGTGCGCATCGCCTCGTCCCGCGTGCGTGCGGCGCTGCAGTGCCTCAAAGAGGCCTGCGGTTATGACATGCTGATCGACGTCACCTGCGTCGATTATCTCGAGTACCCGGATGCAACCGACCGCTTCGGCGTGATCTACGCCCTGCTCGACACGAAGACCGGCGCGCGGCTGTACGTCAAAACCATGCTCAACGAGCCCGAGCTTTCGATTCCAACGGTCGCGCCGCTGTGGCGTGCGGCCGACTGGCTTGAACGCGAAGTTTACGACATGTTCGGGATTGTCTTCACCGGCCATCCCGATCTGCGGCGAATTCTGATGCCGGACGAGTTCACCGCATTTCCGCTACGCAAAGATTACCCGCTCCGCGGCCGGGGAGAGCGTCATAACTTCCCGGTCATCACGCGTGCAGAGAGTTAATTGGATGCAAGAGTCCCGCGGAATGCGATCCGCGGGCTTGATCGCGAAATCGTATTTCAATGCTGATCGCTGACTGCTGAAAGCTTTCCTCGCCATGCCCTTTGAAATCTCCGATCTTTCGGCCGACGAGACTTCCGAGAAGGAGTATCTCTGGACGCTGAATTTCGGTCCGCAGCATCCGGCCACGCACACCACGCTGCGTCTCATTCTCACGCTCGACGGCGAGAAAGTCGTCAATGCCGTCCCCGACATCGGCTTCCTGCACAGCGGGTTCGAAAAACTCGGCGAAGCGCTCGACTTTAATCAGTACGTGACGATCGTCGACCGGATGAATTACATCTCGCCGCTCGCCAACGAAATTTCGTGGCACCACGCGGTCGAGAAGCTGCTCGGAATCGAACTCACGCCCCGCTGCAAGTACGTGCGGACAATCATCGCCGAGCTGATGCGGATTCATGACCATCTGCTCAACGTCGGCACGACCGGACTCGACCTGGGAGCGTTCACCGCGTTCCTGTATGCATTTCAGCAGCGCGAACTGATCTACGACATCTGCGAGTATGCCTCCGGCCAGCGATTCCATTCGAGCTACACGCGCGTCGGCGGAGTCATGTTCGACGTCAGCAACGACTGGGTCGACAAGGTCCGCAAGTTCATCCGCGAGTTTCCGAAAACGCACGCGGAAGTTCACCGGCTGCTCACGCGGAACCGCATCTTCATCGACCGGACGCGCGACATCGGCTACCTCTCGAAAGAAGACGCGATCAGCTACGGCTGCACCGGCCCGGTCGCACGCTCGAGCGGAGTCGTCCGCGATCTGCGGAAGGACGAGCCGTATCTCGCTTATGCCGATTTCGATTTCAAAGTCGTCTGTGCGAAGGAAGGCGATTGCTACGCCCGCTATCTCGTCCGGATGCAGGAGATGATGGAAAGCATCCGGATCATCGAGCAGGCAATCGAAAATATTCCGGCCGGCGCAATCAACGTCGACCCCGACGGTCGCGCGGTTCTGCCGGGCAAGCCGTCGGTCTACCAGAGTATTGAAGGTCTCATTCAGCACTTCGAGGTGTTGATGCCGAACCGCGGGTTCGTCGCGCCGCTCGGCGAGGTTTACGGAGCGACGGAATCTCCCAACGGAGAGCTCGGCTATTACATCGTCGGAAACGAGACGATTCGTTCCTACCGGGCACGCACGCGGCCGCCGTCGTACATTCATTTCGGCGTCTTTCCGCACATTATCAAGGATCACATGCTCAGCGATGTCGTAGCGGTGCTCGGCAGCCTGAACATCATTGCGGCGGAGCTCGATCGATGAGCGCTTTGAGCGAAGCGATGCGCCAGAAGATTCGGGACGAATTCCCGAAGTATCCGAACAAGCGCGCCGTCACGCTTCCGGCACTGCACATCGTGCAGGATGAATTGCGGCATGTTCCGCTCTGGGCCATCCGCGAGATCGCGGAGCTGCTCGAGCTGCATCCTTCCGAAGTGCACGACACGATGAGCTTCTACGGATTTTTCCGCGACGAAGCGCAGCCGCTCGGCAAGCATCGCGTTTATGTCTGCCGCAGCTTGCCCTGCATGCTCAAAGGGGGCGAACAACTGCTGGCCGATCTCTGCTCGTCGCTCCATGTTTCGCCGGGCGAAACGACGACCGACGGCAAAGTCACTCTGGAGTTCGCGGAATGCCTCGGAGCCTGCGAAGGCGCCCCCTGCATCCTCGTGGACGACGAATGCCATGTGAATCTTACGGCGGACACTGCGGGAAAAGTTTTGAACGAGCTGAAAGGGTAGGAGCCAGGAATTAGGCGACAGGAGTCAGGGGAAAACCCAAGCCGACGGCTAGCCGTCGGACATTTGCGTTGCTGAAAGCTGATCGCTGATAGCTTCAAAGGACTTTGATTCGTGGCGAACTTTGAACCGGTATTGCTCAGACGCGTCGGAAAGCCCGGAAGCGAAACGTTCGCTTCGTATCGGGCCGACGGCGGATATGAAGCGTTCGAAGCGGCGCTCAGGCTCGCCCCGAAAGACGTGATTCAGACCGTCAAAGACTCCGGACTGCGCGGACGCGGCGGCGCCGGTTTCCCGTGCGGCCTCAAGTGGAGCTTTCTCCCCGAGAATCACCCCGGACCGATCTACCTCTGCGTGAACGCGGACGAGAGCGAGCCCGGCACGTTCAACAACCGCATCCTGATGGAGCACGATCCGCACCAGATCATCGAAGGGATCGCGATCGCCTGCCACGCGATCCGAGCACACACCGCGTACATCTATCTCCGCTATGAGTTCGGCCGCAGCTACCGGGCGCTCAAGAAGGCGATTGAAGACTGCCACGCCAACGGCATCCTCGGCAAGAACATCTTCGGTACGAACTTTCATCTTGATGTGCACCTGCATCGCGGCGCGGGGGCGTACATCTGCGGCGAAGAGACGGGTCTGATCGAAAGCCTGGAAGGGAAACGGGCCTGGCCGCGCATCAAGCCCCCCTTCCCTGCCATCGAAGGGCTCTTCCGCAAGCCGACGATTGTCAACAACATCGAAACGCTGGCCTGCGTGACGCACATCCTGAAGCGCGGAGTCGAGTGGTTCAAATCGATGGGGGTCCCGCCGGATCCGAACAATCCGCGAGACCTCGGCAGCTATGGGCCGAAGCTGTATTGCGTCAGCGGACACGTTAACAAGCCAGGCTGCTATGAATTACCGCTTGGCATCACGGCTCGGGAGCTGATCGACGTGCACGCCGGCGGCGTCTGGAAAGGGCGCAAGGCGAAGGCTGTGGTCCCCGGCGGAATCAGCATGGGATTCCTCTCGGCGGATGAGCTCGACACGCCGCTCGATTTCAACGGACCGGGTAAAGCCGGCTGCCTTGGACTCGGAACGGCCGCGGTCATTGTCATCGACGACGAGACGAGCATCGTCGACGCCCTTTACAACTGCTGCCGTTTCTTCGCGCACGAATCTTGTGGACAATGCACGCCGTGCCGCGAAGGAACCGACTGGATGCGAAAGATCCTCGAGCGCGTGATGGATGGCCGCGGCCAGGCGAGCGACCTGCCTTTGCTCGATGAAGTCGCCGGGTCGATGGGGATCATTCCCGGCACGACGATCTGCGGACTTTCCGACGGAGCGGCCTGGCCGGTGAAAAACGCGATCAAGAAATTCCGTCCGGAAATTGAAGAATACATCCGAAGCGGAAAGAAGAGCGAAGCCGCCATCGCGGCACTCGCGACGAGTCACTAATCAGAACAAAGGTCCAAAGCCCGAAGTCTCAGGTCCAAAGTCAGAAGCAGTCGCCATGCAATTCATGACCTTGGACTTTGGACCTGGGAATTTGGATGAGTCGACTTCGGCGCAGCCGACGCGACTGTCTGCGTAATCGAGAGTGAAAATGGGAACGGTTACCGTCAACGGGAAACAGGTCGAGATCGGGCCGGATGAGCAGCTGAATGCCATCCAGGCGGCTCAGCGCGCCGGCGTCGAGATTCCGCACTACTGCTGGCATTCGGCCCTCTCGGTTGTCGCCAGCTGCCGCATGTGTCTCGTCGAAACGGGACAGGCGAAGGGTGACGGCACGGTGACCATGCTCCCGAAGCTCGTGCCGGGCTGTCAGACTCCGGTCAAAGACGGCATGGTCATCATCAGCAACAGCGAAAAGGTCGAAGCCGCGCAGAAGGCGACCCTCGAGTATCTGCTTCTGAACCATCCGCTCGACTGCCCCGTCTGCGATCAGGCGGGCGAATGCTTTCTGCAGGACTACAGCTATCGTTACGGCCGCGGACACAGCCGCCTGCAGGAACCGAAGCTTCGCAAGCCCGACAAAACCCACATCGGCGATCAGATCACGCTGTTCACCGACCGTTGCGTGATGTGCACGCGCTGCGTCCGGTTCACGCGCGAGATCAGCGGGACGGGAGAGCTGCAGGTCATTCAGCGCGGCAGTCACGCAGAGATCGACATCTTCCCCGGCGAGCCGTGCAACAACAAACTCGCCGGCAACGTCGTCGACATCTGCCCCGTCGGTGCGCTTTGCAGCAAAGACTTCCTGTACAAGCAGCGGGTCTGGTGGCTGCAGTCGAAGTCGAGCGTCTGCCCCGACTGCAGCACCGGCTGCAGTATTCGCGTCGACCAGAACGAAGAGAAGATTCATCGTCTCCGCCCGCGCACGAACCCGCAATCGCAGGGTGCGTTCATGTGCGACGAGGGGCGCTTCGGCTGGAAGTACATTCACTCGGACGATCGCCTGCTGCAGCCGTTGAGCCGCGTGGCCACAACTCCCGCCACGAGCGACTGGGAGGTCACGCTCGCCTCGGTGCGCAGCGGCCTCGAAGCGGCGGCGAAGGCGCGTCCGGAAGGGGTCGCGGCGGTACTCTCGCCCTGGATGACCTGCGAGGAAGGATACCTGCTTGCGAAGTTTTTGAAGTCGCTCTCGCCGAACGTGAAACTTGCCCTCGGGCCGGTGCGCGTCGTCGGTGAAGACGATCTCTATCCGAAGGATGTGCACGGCCAGCCGACCGAGCCGACGAAATTCACGATCCGCGCGGAGAAATGCCCGAACCGCCGCGGCATCGAGCTCATGCTCGAACACTTCCAGGGTGAAGTCATCCCGTTCGACCGCGTGCTCGCCGATGCGAATGCGGGTTTAATCGACGCCCTCTATCTCGTCGGCGGCGACCCGAACGGCTGGATCAGCGATACGGAGGCTCAATCGCTCGAAGGCGTCAAGCTTCTTATTGTGCAGGATATTCTTCCCTCTCCCGCGAGCCGCAAGGCGCACATCGTGCTGCCGGGCGGATCATTCGCGGAGCGGGATGGAACTTTCGTAAACTTCAAGCTCCTCGCGCAGGGAATCAAACGGGCTATTACGTCTCCCGGGAATGCCCGGCCGGATGGACGCATCTTCTGGGATCTTGCCGGACGGCGAGGCTTGTTCCACGCACCGACGCTCCGCCGCGAGATGGCGCAGGAGATCGAAGCATTCCGCGCACTCGGCAACGGCGAGATGGGGGACCCCGGCTTGTTCCTTGAATCCGATCAACCGTTGGCTGCAGCGGCAAAAAGCGTTCAACAACATCCGAGCACCGTTCCCAGCCCGTAGTGAGCGCGCTCCGCCAGGAAACAGATTGAGATGTCGGACTTACTGAGAAACCTGATTGTCATCGCGGTGGTGATGGGGGCGATTCTATTCGTCTGCTCCTATCTCATCTGGCTGGAGCGGAAGCTCTCCGCCTGGATGCAGGACCGCATCGGTCCCAACCGCGTCGGACCGTTCGGCCTTCTGCAGCCGATCGCCGACGGACTGAAGTTCCTCCTGAAAGAAGACATCATTCCCGACCACGTCGACAAAGTGCTGTTTCTCGTCGCTCCGACGATTTCGGTCTTCACGACAATGCTCGCGTTCGCCGTTGTTCCGTTTGGCCCCAACTCGGCGAACCCCGACGACTTCCAGTTCATCATCGCACCGAACGTCGATATCGGCGTCGTCTTCATCTTTGCGATTACGAGCCTCGCAGTGTACGGCGTGATCCTGGGGGGCTGGTCATCGAACAACAAGTACGGCGCGCTCGGCGCACTCCGATCGAGTGCGCAGGTTGTGAGCTATGAAATCCCTCTCGGGCTCTCGGTCCTCGGGGTGGCGCTCCTGTCTGGAACTCTCAACCTCGAGAACATCATCGACCAGCAGGCCCGGGGAAGTCTGCACTGGAATTTCTGGTGTCAGCCGCTGGCGTGCCTCATTTTCTTCACCAGCGCGCTCGCGGAATCCAACCGGCTGCCGTTCGACCTGCCGGAATGCGAACAGGAGCTCGGCGGCGGCTACCACACGGAGTA
>JBFWWA010000285.1:0-6495 GCA_050246455.1 Planctomycetaceae bacterium | reverse complement strand
AGTCGTCCGTTCCGGGATGTCGTCGTGGCTGGAGAGTCGAAGCGCGCCCTCTACGCGCTCCGCGCATCGAGCATTCGGTGCGACATTCTGTTCGCCCCATTACGCCGCACCGCGACCGCGAGACAATGGCTCGCTGTCGGACGAAGCCGCTCGAACTGCCAGCTGTCGGAATCGTCGTCGATCCGGCTCGTGAACTCGATCACAGCGCTTGTCTGTGCGTCGGGACGGACGGTCAACTCCTGCAACGGCGTCGAGAGCCCCGTCCCACGCGCTTTCAGGTAGGCTTCCTTGAGAGTCCAGAGATCAAAGAATCGGTCCAGCTGTCGGGCGGCGCCGGCTTCGCCAATCCATTTGAGCTCGGTCGGTGTGAAGCAGGTTCGGGCGAGCTGTTCGTCATATATTCCGTGGACGAGTTCGACATCAATTCCAACTTCTGCATCCCGGGTCACTGCAATGGCCGCAAGCCCTTCCGTGTGCGAGAGATTGAAGTGAAAACACGGCGCACCGTGCGGGCCGGTAATGTGCGGCTTTCCATTTTCTCCTTCGGCAAAGCTCCAGTCGGCCGGTGGAATTTCCGCGTACTTGGAGAGGACTCTGCGCACTAGGATGTGAGACGCGAGATACAGCCTGCGGTCTTTTTCGAAGACGAACCGCGTGCGGCGCAATTCTTCGGCAGCGGAAAGCACGGCGTCCTCTTTTGCCGAAGAGCCTGCGCTTCCCGGTTCGACCGGCAGAAACCAGACGTGGACTTCATCCGCACCGAGATCCATCGCCGTCTCCGACATGCCCGTCAGATCGAATGCGGAAGGAGTTCTCACGGGACAGGTTTCCCGGCCAGCGAAAATGAAGAGTTCGAATCCGAGTTGCGGTCATCAGAGCGCGAGGAAATGGCGGGCTCGCCGATGAGCCGCTTGAGAATCGCTTCGATTGTCGCCCCGCTTCCTTCCCAAGTGAAATTCGTTTCCACGAAACGTCGGCCGCGGGTGTCGGGAGTCGGATCGATGCGCCGCGCGACGAGCTCGCGAATGATCGCCTGCGCATACGCTTCGGTTGAGTTCGCCACCTGCACAGGCGGCTCGATATGATCTCCCGGCAGAAGCCCGTCCGCCGCAAGCTGCGACGTGACGATTGGAACTTCCATCGCCATGGCCTCGAGCAGTTTGTTCTGAATTCCCGCGCCGAATCGGAGCGGAGCCGCGAAGACCGCCGCCTGCTCCATATAGGGGCGAACATCCTCGACGAAGCCGGTGACTGTGACCCCGGGAGTTCTGCGTCCCGCGTCCACAAGCGCCGCCGTCGGGCTGTGTCCGACGATCAGCAATTGCGCTTCCGGGATCGACTTTCGAACAATCGGCAGGATGTCGCGAATCAGATAAAGCGCTGCGTCGTTGTTGGGAGCATAGCGCATTCCACCGGTAAAAATGATCGTGTCGCATCCGAGCGCGGGGGTCGAGCGTTTCCAGTATTCGATGTCGACACCGTTTGCCACGACGCTGGCGCGCGATGACTCATCCTTTACCGCCGCTTCAAGATCGCGCTGGCTCGCGAAGAGCACATGGTCGGCTTTCGACGCGATCTTCGTCGTATACTGTTCGGCCAGGCGGATCGCCAGCTTGAGCAGCGGGCGCCGCAGCCAGGGTGCATACCGGATGCGTCCGCGCAAATGGAGCGCCGCCGCGTCGCAGATGTCGCACACGACCGGCGGCGTGTTCAGTCCATCCAGAATAGCCATCGTGCCGGCGCTCGCGACGATGGCATCGAACGGTTCCTTACTGAGCAGTTCCTGGACGGTTTGACGCATCCTGTCGAGAGCCGGGTTCGACTCCGTAAAGAGCGTTCGAAGGCGGTTGATCGTCTTCTGCCGAAACCCGCCATCCTTGGCCGCTGAGACGACGGTCATCACACGATCCGCAACGGCTTCGACCGCTTCGATATCGGCCGAGGTGCAGCCTTTGCCGACAATCGATACAAGCGTCACGGAGTGACGCTCCGCAAGCTCGCGGATGAAGTGATACTGGCGGAGCCGACCGCTCGTGAGAGGGTAAGGGAAACCGTGGGTGAGATAGAGAATTCGCATCGTGCGCGTGATCCGTTTGCAATCATCTTGAATAGTTGCTGCAAGGCTCGTGCGCCGCGCCTGCAGCGGAATGTCGGTTCCGGCCGCTTCAGCCGACTTTGCACAGTTCCGGCTCGTTGGCGGCTGCGGGGGAAATCATCCAATCGCTGATCACACTGACCATGGATTTCTGTTTCGCGATCGGCGTGAAGGTGTGATCGGCCGCCGGAACAATCTCGACGCGAAGCAGTCCGTTCTCGCCGGAACTGAGCTGTTCGTCCCCCAGAACAACCTTCATGAAGTCGAGGCCGGGATCCCATTCCGAGCAGAGAACCATCATCCGGACTCCGCGTTTCATGAGGGCGTGCACTTCGGCCGCGGTTTCCTCGGCCTCGGGGAATGACCGTTTGCCCCCCCGAATCGCACCTCCGACGTCCCGTCGAATTGCACGAAAGATATTGAGTACGCCCCGCATGTGCATCCGTTCGCGAATTGCGGCGAACCAGCGTCCCCGATTCTGAGCCGCGAAGGTCCAGTACTTCCGGACGGCGCTGCGTCCCTTGATGTACGTTCGCAGTTCCTCGCCGCTCGCCCGAACGTTGATCAGAACTGTTCCGCAGACGCGCGAATCGACGGCCGCCGTCTTGAGCGAAGCGGTCGCGCCCGAGCAAAGTCCCATCAGCACGAACTTTTCAACATTACGTGCCGAAGCCAGATAGTTCATTGCTTCCTGCGTTTCGTCGACGATGCTCTTCGACAGCGGCAGATGGTCCTCGCGCACCGTGCTGTCGCCGAAACCGGAGAAATCGAAACGCATCACGACGTAACCCATCGCCGCAAGGGTCCGCGCGAGCTTGACGTAAAGTCGATTCGGGCCGACGCGATGCACCATTCCGGCGTTAAGCAGAAGAATGGCCGGAGCGTCGACGCGCCGCGTCCCCGCCGGTGGATCGTGAATGATCCCGACAAGAGTGCTCAATTTACCAAACGAAAGCACCTGCTCGGTCATGAGGCGTTCCTCGTGATCCAGGTGACAATGCTTTGCAGAATCTGGCCCGGGACGACCGACTTGTCCGGAGCCGCCATCCAGATTTCGTGATCGGGAAGGTGCTGCTGATCGAGCTGAACGTTGAGTTCCTGCAAATGAGCTGCGAGAGTGCCCGAAGACGGCACGGTCGTGCTTTCGACCAGGAACATGCGGCGAGCCGGTGCGCGTTTCAAGGCGAGGAGGTCCAGTTCGCCCAGCGAGTCGCGAAGCTTCGCACCCATTTCGAATCCGAGGACTTCCGCCGTCGGCTCCGTCCCGATTGCCGGCGTCGATGCATCGACGGCGCTTTTCGGGAGAAACTCGAGTTGTTTCGCATGTCGCGCCAAAAGATCCTCAATGTGTGCGTCGCCGCTGGTAACCGGGTCCCACAGTGCGATCCCGTCGATTCCACCGCGTTCCGCGCCGGCCAGCGCCGCGAGCGCTCCGCCAAGCCGCAAACCGACAGCAATGACTCGATCCACTTCCGCGTGACCTTTCAGTTCCTTCACTGCGGCGCTGACGTCTCCGGCCCAGCGTTCGATACTTCCGTCATGATCTTCACCCAGTGAATCACCGCAGCCGAAGTAATCGAACCGGAAGACCGGGAAGCCGGCGCGTGCCAACCGTCCCGCCAGCTGGCGGAATGCACGATGCGATCGGAGATACTCCGGGCCATATGGCTGGCAGAGGAGCACGCCGTACGGCTTCCCCGCGCGCCCCATCGGCGGATGATGGCAGCCATACAGATCCGGACACGGTGATCCGAAGCGAACCGGCTCGATCTTCTCGACTCCGGCTCGAGATTGCGTGGATGACTCCGGGCGAACGAGATCGGTCATTTCTCCTCCTTGCGGAATCCAACCGCCATTCGGAATGACCGAAGCATACGGCCGGCGAATCCTCCCTGTTTCTCCTCGCCGGCAGAATTCTTCCTCTCGTCGCACAGTGCGGCGATCTGCCCCAGCGTCTGGAACATCAGTTCGCGCGGCTTGATCTCGACTCCCGTCTCCTTCTGAACGCGCGAGAGAACTTCCAGTCCGAGCAGCGAATGGCCGCCCAGATCGAGGAAGTTGTCGTAAACCGTGATGTCTTCAATATGCAACAGCTCGCGCCAGACGTTGGCGATGAGCTGCTCCGATTCGGTCTGCGGCGCGCCATGGCCGGCCAGCGCCGGATCCGATTCGCGTTTCTCCGCTTCGGGAGCGGGAAGTGCGGCACGGTTTACTTTTCCATTCGGCGTCAGCGGAATCGCCTCGATTACGACATAGGCCGACGGAATCATGTACTCCGGAAGCCGTTCCTTGAGATACATTCGGAGATCGCGCGATGTGGGCTGTGTACTGCTGCGCGGAACAATGTAAGCGATCAGGCGACGATCGCCCGCCGTACCTTCCGAAACCGTCAACAGCGCATTGCCCACGAGCTCATGCGTCCGGAGAGCGGATTCAATTTCCGTCATCTCGACGCGATAACCGCGAATCTTCACCTGGTGGTCGTCGCGACCGAGGAATTCAACAGCGCCATCGAGGCCGTAGCGACCAAGGTCACCGGTGACGTAGACGCGATCGGCCGAATTCAACGTCAGCGGATTGACAATGAAGCGGGCGGCTGTTTGCGCCGTGTCATTGACGTACCCTTCGGCAAGGTGCGGAGTGCGGACGTGAATAGTTCCCACCTCGCCGATTCCACACAGCTTCCCGGCGTGATTCAGAACGAGCAGTTGAACGTCGTCGATTCCCATTCCGACCGGAATTGATTCGGCAGAGACTGCGCCATTCGTGGTCCCCTTCACTTCATGCCACGCGATCGCTTGCGGCGTCTCTGTGGCTCCGTAGAAGTTCACGCAAGTGGCGAGAGGTGCCCAGGTTTTGGCGCGATCAATGTCGCGGGGCGTCAATCGATCTCCGCCGAAAAAGAGCCGACGAACCGATGACTGCTGGCGTGAAGCCTCTTCACCGCTTCCGGCAAGGACCTGGCCCATCGCAGGAGTGAGATGTGCAACCGTGATTCTCTCTCGCGCCATCCATTCGCCCAGGCGGTCACTTCCGATGTCGTCCGGATTCGGAATGACAACAGTCGCGCCGATGACGAGGGGCGTGAAGACATCACGAAGCAGAGGATCGTGACCAAGGCCGGAAAGCATGCTGAATCGATCGTCAGCCGCAAGCCCGAACGTGCGGACGTGCCAGTCGAGGAAGTGACTCAGCGGTCCATGCGAGCCCTGAATCCCCTTTGGCACACCGGTCGACCCGGACGTGAATGCAATGTACGCCTTGTCTTGCCCGGAGACCGGGAGGTCGGGTGCCGTTTGCTGCTGTTCAGAGAGAAACTCGCCGGCCACCCAGTTCCTGGGAATCCGGATGCGGCGCGCTGCATCGATACTGGAAGAAACGTAGCTCGAAAGCGGACAGAGCACAGGATCCGCGGCTTCGAGCTCGATCCACGCAACCGGCTCTGCAATCTTCATGCACTCGATCAAACGAGCCGGAGGCTGTGCGGGATCGAGAATCAGGAATGCGCCGCCGGCTTTCCAGGTGGCGAGCATTGCCGGAACGAGAGACGCGCTGCGATGCGCGTAGATCGCGACGACATCCCCGCGGTTCAACCCGGATTCGATCAGTTTGCTGGCCAACCGGTTGCTGCATGATTCGAGCTCGCCGAACGTGATTGTCCCGTTCGGGTCCTTGACCGCGACGCGGTCAGGAGTCTTCAGCGCCTGCGCCGCGACGAGTTCGTGAACCGGTGGACCGCTCTGCGCGCTCAAGGGAGCGTTCGGATCCGGCAACAGCTTCGCCGCTCGTTCGGTGACGAGCGAGTAACTTTCGATCGGCCGGTCAGGATTCTCCGAAACTTGAGCAAGCAGCGACATGAACTGATCGAGCAGTTCCGCGATGCGCCGCTCGCTGAAGAGTTGTGCATTGTAAACCGCGATGAAGTAGAGCTGACCGGCGCGATGCCGGCAGTAAAACGTCAGCTCGAACTTCGAATCCGTTTCCGGGCGCGGATAGTAATCGACCTTCAGCCCCGGCAGCTTCAACTGCTCTTCCGACATATTGAGCATGTTGAAGAAGACTTGAAACAGCGGAGTGCTGTACTGCGATCGTTCCGGCTGGAGTTCCTCGACGAGCTTCTCGAACGGCAGATCCTGATTCGCGTACGCCTCAAGCGTCGTTTCGCGGACGCGTCGAACGAGCTCGCGGAACGTCGGATTGCCGGAGAGATCTGTCCGAAGTACCTGAGTGTTGACGAAGAACCCGATCAGGTTTTCGAGCTCTTCGCGATTTCGTCCTGCGATCGGCGAGCCGACGACGATGTCCTGTCGTCCTGTCAGTTTCGCGAGCAGCAGCTGAAAAGCCGAGAGGAGAGTCATGAAGAGACTCCCTTCCTCGTTCCGGCTCAGTTCATCGAGGCG
>JBFWWA010000284.1:0-6500 GCA_050246455.1 Planctomycetaceae bacterium | reverse complement strand
GCTGTCGGGGAGTTCCTCGAACGGAATCCCGTGTTCCTCGAGCAGGTCGGCAAGCGGATCGAAGGGGTTCTGTTTGAACTCCCCGGGGTGGATCGCCAGGATCTCTTCCTGGTGCTTCCGAACGAGGGCCAGATTCTCGGGCGGGACTCCCGAGAGCCGCTTCGCGCGGTCGACCCGCGTGATCCAGACGGCCCGGCGGAGCACGTCGTAGACGTCGTCGCGCGAAAGCTCGGAGAAGGAGCGCGCGTCGCGCTGAAGCTGATCCATCGGCACCTTGGACTTTTCGAGAATGGCGTCAAGGCTCTGGTCGGGGCGCAGCGTCGTTCGGCATAGTGAGACGCCGATCGCTTCGATCAATACGCAGAACTCCTCGAGTTCCATGTTGGAGCGGCGGAGCGATCGCTGCAGTGCGCGGTCGTGGCCGAGAACCTTGGCCAGCAGGTTCACATCCCAGCGGAATGCCAGCTGCATGTTCTCTTCTTTGACGAGGTCATGGACCGGGAGAGTTCGGGACGTCGCCCAGTCGGGGCGCGGGCCGAAGAAGATCGGGAGCTCCGGAAGTTTTCCGTCCGGGAGTCGCCGGACCACTTCCAGAAAACGTTTGAACTCCGCTTCCGTCACTTTTTCGTCATAACGGCCGATGATCGTTCGCTCTTCCACGACTTCGGCACAGCCGGCGCAGAACGGAACTGCAATCGCCACGGCGAGCGCCGCGCGTCGTAGGATTCCGCTGGAACCGGGCCGGTTGGTGCGCAAAATCGTCTCCCTGCGCTAAGTATCGGGCGTGCCGGCTGCATCGGATGCGGCGTTGCCCATTCGTCGCGATGTTGGGAAGCAGCCCTCGCTTCGGTAACCGCTCCGACCCGCAGAATCGGCACAAACGGACGGCGACAACTGCACAAAACGGCCGCCGAGCCGAATCAAAGCCCGAAGTCAAAACCGTTCACGCGCGCGACTGTCGCAGCGCAAACCGTCAACTGGGCGATCAGGGCGACCATCCAGACCGATTGCATCGGACGGGAATCGTCGATGACGGGGGGATGGGGACGTGTTGAATGGGAAGTCCCGCCGACGTCGAACAACCCGGCCGTCAGCCAGAATGGCCACGGCATGACGACAAGCCACAGCCGGGCCGCTTCTCCCATATTCTTTCCCGAGAGCCAGAGTATGCTCCAGACGCCGAAACATGCCGCAAACGGGATTGCCCGGACGTCGAGTCGTTTCCGCGATTTCAACGCGACTGCCGATGCACACGTCAGGATGATCACCGGCCAGCCGACACCGAACGCAAGTTCCAGCGGGTTGGCAATCAGCCACTTCCAGTATGTGCGCGTATTGTGATCGTAGAAGCCTTCATGGTTCCGGAGGTTCCAGGTCCAGATCGAAATCAGATTCGTATGGAAGACGAGCCAAAGCAGGAGGATTGGAATGGTGAAACCGACGAGTGACCAGCCGACGCAGATCGCCGTCGACTTCAGGCTCTTCTTGAACTCGGCCGTTGGATCTGCCGACGTCGTCCCGATCCACGCCTCGGCCAGCGTGACGATTGCCGCCACAAGCGCGACAGGAAGCAGCGCGAGACTGAGAAACATCCCCGACCAAAGGACCAGGCCGGCCAGCACACATCGAACGGCCGATCGACGCGACCACCCCGACAGCCAGACCGCGAGAAACAGCGTTCCGAAGAAGGGATAGAAGGCATCGGAGACCGGCAGAAAGACGGCAAGCGACGGCACGGCCGGCCAAAGGGAACAGGCCTTCCACGCCGCTCCTCTTGTGGAGTTGCGACTTGCCAGAAAGAACAGCGGGATGAGCGTGGCGGTCGATACCCCCTGGATGATCGACACTGCGAGCCAGATCGCAGCGCGATCGAGCGGTTCGAGCGGCCTTGAACCTCCTCGATTGTTCTCCTCGATCGTGCGGAATGCTTCCTCGACGGAGTTGGGTTGTGTCGACAGCAGAAATCGAACGAGGGGCGGGGAATTCTCACAGGCAATGATTGTCGCGCGGTGAAACAGGGCTAATCCCGGGGGATGCGTGCCGAAATGGAGGAAGTCCCCTTCAGTCATCCGTTGTTCGTACCCGGCGAGATACGACGGCACGTCGCGCATCACGTAGCGTGCTTCGTCGTAGTATCCCGATGAGCCGCGAAAGTACGTCACCCATGCCGCTTTTCCCCATTGGTTTTCGAGAGGAGCGGGGGATTCCTGGACGGCACAAAGCCATGCAATGCCGGCCGCGGTGAGCGCTGCGAGCCAGAAAGTCCGTTCGGCGCGCGGCGCGGAGTCGATTCGGAATTGCCCGAACCAGGCGACGACGAGATAGACCGCGCCGAAGATCGTCGTCATCGCGCCGCTCAGGAAAAACGTGAACGCGCCGTCATCAGGGACGGGAATCCGCTTCCAAACCCATTCTCCGTCGACGCCCAGCGGGATCTCCGTCCCCCAAAGGAAGGCGATGGTGCCGACGATGCTCAGGCAGAGCAGGGCGATCAGAAGTTTTCGGTAGCGCGCAGACATCAATGCCCCGGTAAATATCGGATCATCCGATTCTAACCGCGGACTTCAGCAAGGATGCAGGTCAGCTGCGAAAAAAAACTCGAGCGACAACCTGTTGAATCCCGGCTCAGCCGGCAAGCAATAAAAAACGGGAAGCCGCAAGGCTTCCCGTCGGTCGTCGAATGATCACCCTTGCAAAGTGCAGGTCACTCTTCCGTGAACTGATTCAGCTGAGTATTGAGGACGCGCTGAATCTTCTTCTGTGAGTCGAGCAGATGGGCACGGGTGTAGTCGTCGAGCTTGAGGTCGGCCTTTCCGCTGAGTGCAGTGATCTGCTGATCGAGGTTTGTCAGATGCATGCGAATAAGCGTGCGGGCATCTTCCGGGTAAGAAAGAATGCGGAACCGCCCCTCGTCATCGATCACGAACTGATCTTTGGTTGTGAGGATATTGGCAAGCTGGACAATCGTAACCCGCTGCAGATTGCGGCGGTAGCTGGGGATGTACGGCGCCTTGTCGGTGTATTCGCCGGTTTTTCCCTCCGCCTTCCACTCGGTAAAGATCGAATCGACGAGCGTCCGCAAGTGCTCCGCGAGCGTATAGCGGTCTGCGTCGGCAGCGGATTTCACTTCGTTGTCACGAAGCCGCTGCAAAGTGACCGGATTAAGCACGCGATACAGAATCTCGCTCTGCATCATCTCGACGAACTCGTGGATCGGGTAGTCGAGCCGCAGGTAGTCCTGCACTCCCCAGTGGTACCAGCGCGTCGGAGCAAGATGATTGAGGACCTTCGGATCATACGTCGGCGCGGCAAACGCCTTCTCGCCGATGAGCTTCATGGCGTCGCGCTGCTTCTGCGCCTCGACGAGCAGGAACGGCGCGCGGGCGTTCGGGTCGGCCTTGTGGTCGCGATGAACGAACATGCCTCCCGGGAAACGTGCGGCGTAGAGGGCCGACCGCCAGTATTCCTGGAAGAGAATTCCGAACATCTGACGCGCCCGCTGGAACCCCTGGCCGTCCTTCACGGCGCGATCGACGACTTTCGGCATCAGCTCGCCTGAAAGCTTCATCTGACGGTCCGCGAACTCGATCGGGTTGCTGCCGAGATCAAAGCGATTGGAAAGGGGATCCGAATCGAAGTAGCGAGAGTCCTCGTCGGTCGCAAAATTGAGGCCCGCTTCGCTTCCGCGCGCGGCGATCTTCTTCAGCTCTTCGCCTTCGTTCCCGGAGATGTCTTTGTAGCCGTATTCAATGGCCCAGTAGTCGTACGGGCCGATGGTCGGCGTGTAATAGAAGCCCTGCGGCGTGCCGGCCGGCGCGATATTGGCCGGGTTGTAGTCCATGACGCTCGCGACAGTCGGTTCCGATGTACCCTTGCTCTTGTCGCCGAGCTGAGTGAGATCCTTCCAGGCGCTCGCCTTGAAGTTGTGACGAAGTCCGAGCGTGTGCCCGACTTCGTGCATCACAACTTCCTTGAGTGCCTGATGAATGAATTCCTGAGGAAGTTTTCCCTTGTCGTCGGCGGCCCCCTGGGCCATCAGCACCGACGCGGCAAATGCCATCTGATGCTGCATTCCCTGACAGAATCGGCAGGCGTGTCCCGGCGCGTGCGGTCGATGCTGCTCGGCAGCCGCCATCTGGGCCGGCTCGGCAAAGAGTTTCGCAATCGGCTTCTGGTCAGCGGGGCGCCCGAAAAGCTGGCGCGCCTTCTCCGGGGTGAATGTCTCGTAGTCCTGCTTCCAGTAACGAAGGAAGCTGTCGTCGAAAATGATATCGGCATCGAGAATCTGACCGGTCTTCGGGTTCACGCGCGATGGGCCCATCGCGAAACCGGCCTCGGCGGTGATCCAGCGGAAGAAGTTGTAGCGGACATCTTCCGGGTCGACCGAATCAACGTCGTAGTTCACGTCACCCGGCTTGGTGACTTGAATTGCGTTGTAGTAGCCGAGCTTCTCGAACGCCTTGTTCCATTCGAGGATTCCCGCCATCACGTAGGGACGCAGATCGAGCGGCACCGTTTTCTCGAGGAAGAAAGTGATCGGTCGCGCCGGGGCCGAGAGAGCTCCCTGCGATTCCTTCTTGAGGTTCCAGCGGGTGATGTACCGGACGAAATTCTGGTCGTCCTCCTTGTCGGAGAAATTCTTGAGCGCCGTCACAAAGTAACCGATGCGGTCGTCCGCCTTGCGGGGCTTGAAATCGGTCGAAGGGAGCCGGCTGATGCTGTAATGGACGTTGACCTGCACGCCGCGCGGATCGGCGACGGTCTGCAATCCTTCAAATCCGCTGTAGACCGCGGCGACTTCGAGCTCGACATTTTCATTGAAGGCTTTCACTTTCGCCCAGGTCGAACGTTCCGACACGAAGCGAAAGGTCGGGCCGATGGCGCGCCCGATCATCTGGTCGTCATTCATGAAGACGCGCCCGAAATCGACGACGTATCCCCCAGCGGCCTCGGTCAGAATCGGCAGCGAGTAGAGAACGCTGTCGTTATAGGCAACGCTGACGGCATCCGCTTCCGGAGTACCCGGGTTGGCTGTGAATCGGACGTTCCGGCGGAGCAGGTGGATGTTCTCGCCGACTTTACGGAAGGTCCAGATGACGTTCTCGTCATCAATGCCCCAGCTCATGCCCCCGAGAACCATGCCGCTGCTGACTCCCTTGGCAATCGACGTGAGCACGATAAACTCACGTCCGATGTCGCTTCCCTTGACGACGCCGAGAAGCCGCTGGTCGTTGTACCAGAGCTTGAGGAGTCCGCTGTCCGTATTCGGACCGGCTTCCTTGAGACCGTCCGTCAGCATTTCGAGTTTCGACTTCGGTCGGGCGGTGGGCGTCGGTGACGTGGCAGCGGCCGGTGTCGTTGCCGTTTTTTCCTGGCCGAACGCCGGAACGATCGTTCCGCATCCCACGAGGAACAGGAGAGCAATGATCCGGCAGACAGGACGAGACATTGGCACACTCCGGTTGAAAAGCGACGCCTTGGATCCTCCCTGGAGGGGGCGCCGATGGATTGGCGATACAAGGGTAAGTGTACATCCACGTTAAAGTCGGTGCACACACCCTCTTTTATTTTCGCAGCCAACTCGGCAACGCACAAGGTAGGGGATGCCGGTTGAACTCGCCGGAGACGCCGATTTTGACGGTTAGGCTGAGGAAATGCTGAAGGAAAGAGGGCCTGCTAACTGGCTCGCACGGGAAAAAGTGCGCCACCTGGACCGGGAAAACCGGGCCCCCGGGAAGTGCACGTCGGGCGCGGCCCGGGAATCAGACCCCGTCCACGTCGACGATAAGGCAGGTGATGTTATCTTTCGAACCGCCGTCGAGTGCGGCATTCACGATCGCGTCCGCTGCGCGCTGCGGATCGGTATGCTTCTTCATCAGCTCGATCATCGCGTCGGTGGAAAGACCGTCGAGGACGCCGTCGGAGCAGAGGAGAAAGCGATCGTTCTTCTCAAGAGCGATTTCCTTCGCTTCCGCCCCCGTTCCCCCTTCCTTCGTTCCGAGGTAGCGGTAGAGCACGTTGCGGTAGCGGTGCGTGAGCGCTTCTTCGGGAGTAATGGTTCCCGCATCCACGAGCGCCTGTGTCAGCGAATGGTCGGTCGTCAGCTGCTCGAGTTTGCCGTTTCGCAATCGATAGGCGCGGCTGTCTCCAATTCCGCCGACGTAGAACTTGTCGCTGACCTTCACGAGAAAGACGATGGTCGTTCCCATCTTTGCATACTGCGGATCCACTTCGCCGAGCGCCATGATCTCGACGTTCGCTTCGCCGATCGCATCGTCGATGCATTGGCGGACCTTGTCGGCCGGATCGGACGCGAAGTTCAGCTCCTTCGAGAGCCGGGATGCAATCCGCGTAACTGCAAGCTCGCTTGCTTTCTCGCCGGCTGCCTGTCCTCCCATACCGTCGGCGACGAGAAAAAACCGGCCCTGATCATCAGCCAGCCCGCGGTCTTCGTTGTTGTCGCGGACATTGCCGGTGATGCTCACCAGCCCCCAAGATCG
>JBFWWA010000283.1:0-6502 GCA_050246455.1 Planctomycetaceae bacterium | reverse complement strand
CCCGCTCGTCGCCATCGCGGAATTCTTCAGAATCGCGGTCGCGAATCGCTCGTGAGGCAACAGGGGATTCCTCAGGCCCACGGGCCAGCCGCCGAGCCCGATATGATCGCCACGCGCCAGAATGCTCGAACGCCCCCCGTGAATCAGCCAGTCGTTGAGCTCATATTTTTCGAGAAACTCCCCTGCTCGATCGACCGCGTACCCCTTCCCGATCGCGCCGAGATTCAATTCGACCCCCTCGCGGGCAAATCCGACGGTCGATTCGGCATCGTCAAACGAGACTTGATCGATTCCCGTGATTTCGAGCTGCGCTGCGATCTCTTCGTCGGTGGGAATCCGTCCTTCCGCCCGGCAGTTCCGCCATAGCGAAATCAGCGGGCCGGTCGTCGGATCGAACGCACGTCCAGTTTCACGGCTGATGTCGCGGGCGAGCAGCAACAGTTCGAACAGCTTCCGTTCGACCTTCACTGCCTCGGTCGCTGCTGTTCGATTCAGTCGCGACAATTCGCTCTGGTCGCGGTAGACCGACATCTGATCTTCGAGCGCATGCACGACGTCAAACGCATCGGACGCCGCCATGATCTGCTGCGCGGGCCCGGGGTTGAACACAATCCCCCAGTCGCAGGCCATCGCGCGCGCTGTGAGCCGAACGGTGTCCCCCGCCTCGGGTGCCGCCTTCGCCGCGCCCTCAATCAGCGCGTCGGCAATCTCGCCCCCGGCACGCTCAATCTGCTTGCGCAGAGCGCCACCGGTAAGGAACTCACGGCGGTTGGAGTGATCGGAAGGGTAGCTGGACATGACATCCAGTATAGACGACCTCGTTATGCCCGGTCTCCTGCTCGTTGTGGCCGGTCTCCTGACCGAGCCACACGGCCTGACCGCAGGTCTCCACGAGTGTGAGCAAGAACGGTAGCAATTCGCCTGATTTCAAGTATCTGCCGCTCTGCATTCATTCATGCCCTCGCAATGCCGAGAAGCTGTCCAGGAATTCCATTCGACGATTGCCGGCGACATCTGATCGGCGGTCACACAGCCTTGCGATTGGTGTCCCGTAGGGACACTCGAAAATAGCCCAGCGATTCATCGCTGGTTTTGCTCCCGTCGAATCCTGAGTCCCGTAGGGACGGCTGAAAGTATCGAGTGAAATATCAGTCGTCCCTACGGGACTTGTTTCAACGTCGGAAACGTAAACCCAGCACTGAAAGTGCTGGGCTATTCTCGGTCGTCCCTACGGGACTCGTATTGCTTTATCGATGGATGTCATGGAACCTGGTCGCCACAGGCTGGAGAATCGCGTGGATTTTCGTAATTCTCGATATGTCGTCACTGAGAAACAACACGGAATCTGTCTCCTCGCTGATCGCCACGGTTCCAATCGAAATCAACCATTTTCCTGCGACAAATCTCGTGACGGTTTGGTCGTAACCTTCATCGGAACTCGGAGATGAGAAATTGTAACGAGTGGGAACGCTAAAATAATCGCCAAGCTCCAGTAGTTGAACTAACTCCGACCGAGTGACGTCGAGTGGAACGAAGATCGCGGCGAATTCCGAAAAATAGCTGGCAGCTAAGACGAACCGCAATAAGAGCGTCGCATCCCTTATCGTGTATATTGTGGTCATTCCGGGCATGCACGTTCGGGCAAGCTCTTTATCTGTCAGAACGAATGATTCCAGCTTGCCCGAGCTTCCGCCGATCGAGCATTCAGGAAATAAATCGTCGAGCCATTCTGCTGGTTCAAGCCATACTTCTGGTTCGGGCCACCCTCTCGCGAACATGCAGCCGAGCTCATCAAGGATGAGTTGGCAAGCCTCACGGAATTGCTCCAAGTCCGGATTAAACGGCATTTCGTATAGACGAGCGTACATTGTCTCATCTCTTATTGACGTGGTAGAACCGTAGGTCAGGCACCGCGTGCCTGACGTTCCGCTAGCGAATTGTTGAGTGACGTTGAAAAGATGTCAGGCAGAGGACTGCCTGATCGACAACTCTGGCTGAAAGCTGATCGCTGAAAGCTGAACGCTGCCTTCTCACTTCTTCGGCCACTTCAGATGCCGGTGCAGAAACTCGTAGGTCCCCTGCCCATTGATGGTGTGCGGGCCGTTGAAGTACTCGATCTCCGCTTTGTCGCCGAGGCTTATGACGTTGTAGTGGCGGAAGACTTTCGCGAACTCCCAGGCGACCCATTCGTCAGGAGCCACGCCGTCATGATGGCCTCGCTCGACCATGAAGGGACGCGGCGTCATCAAGGTTGAAAGCTCCGCATAGTTCGCGACGTGCCCCAGGTTCCATTCGAACATTTCGTACTCGGGCGTGAAGATGTAGCTGTAGGTATCTTCACTGCTCACGTTCTTCTTCACCCATTCGTCGAAGTCGGCGGAGCAGATCGAGCAGGCGTAGCGCGTGACGATCGGTGGAACACGGACCGCGGTCTTGCCGCCGTACGAGAGCCCGTAGAATCCGATCCGGCTCGCGTCGACGTTCGGCAGCGATTCGAGAAAATCGAGCGTCCGTTCATGCTGGCGGATGATGTAGCTGAACAGCGACCGCTTCATCGGGTTCGACTTCCGCTGGATTACGCGGAAGTTGTCCTTGCCCCGATACGGATTCTGCGGCGCGTAGGTGATGAAGCCGCGCTTCGCGAGCTCGGCGGCGAACGACTTGTAGTAGTTGTAGCCGGTTCCTTCTTTCGTGATCGTGTCCATCGGCACTCCTTCCAGCCCATGCTGACAGACGACGACGGGCCGCTTCTCTCCCTCCTTCAAATCTTTCGGCAGCAGCAGAATTCCACCGGCGACGACATCGGGGTAGACGTCGAGCATCACTTCGTACGCGGTATAAGCCGGGTCGTCGATCACTTTTCGAGTGCGAGGGTTGAGCGGCATCGTCGGCTCGGGAAGTTTTCCGATCATTTCCTCCCAGACATAGTTCCGATAAAACTCGGCACTTTTCGTCCAGGCATCAACCGACGTCCGATCCGCCTTCTTCCAGAAATCATCGCGAACACGCGCGCTCCGGTTGAGGAGTCTTTGCGTGAAGTCGACGAGTTCCGCCACCTGGCGTCGTTGTCGCTCGTTGGGATCGGGGGGATTCTCATCTTTTTCCAGAGGCGCCGGCGGCACCTCTCTTTCGACCTCGATCTCGATGTGCTTCATGAACGCCTTCTGGGCTTCCTGCGAGAAGGCCGGGCCGCGCCCCTCGTCGGAAACGACCAGCGAGATGTTTCCTGCGGCGTTCAACTTCTTGTAATGTTCCGCGGCCCGCTCGAATTCCCTGCGCACCGATTCGACCGGCGCCGTGACAATCCTTCCCGGCGCGGCCCCTCCCGATCGTCCGCTGCGCACCGCAGGCGGTCCGGACACTTCGGGAACAGCGCAGGCTTCAATGACCAGCGGTCGCGGCGCGATGAGGCTGGCCAGTTCCGCGTCCCCGAACTCCGTCAACTGGCTCCAGATGTTGCGGTAGATCGGCTCTTCCCAGACCCCTTCCCGTTCCTGGAAATAGCCCGAGACGAGGACGGCATCAATCCGCGGATCGATCGCCGCCGCCGCAAGCGCGATCAGCCCACCTTCCCCAACCCCGGCAACCGCAATCGGCAGGTATTTCCCTTTGTCGGCGTTTCGTCGCTCGGCGATATCGACCGCCGCCAGAACCTTCTGCACTTCGTAACCGATGACGTGCCGCCCCATCTCGAACGCCATGCGGTACACAAACTCGCGATGCGGCTGATTCGTGTAACGAACCAGCGGGTTCCCGGAAAACTCGTCATCGCGACTGATCAACGTCGGAATCAGGACTTCCACGTTTCGTTCCGCGAGACGGAGCGGAAGCAGCGACCGCGGATCCACCGCGCCGGAAAGTCCACACAGCATTTCCGGAGTCCAGTCGGCATCAGGTACGACAATGACGGTCGGCGGGTTGTCCCAGAAGGGATGCGCGTAGAGGCCTTGCGCCGTGACGCCGTCGAGCACCTGCCAATGGACTCGATTGATTCGATATTTCGCCGTCACTCCGCCGACTTGCGTACTTCCGGCTCCGTAAGTCGTTGTCCGTTCGATTCCCGGCGCCTTCACGCGCGCGTCGACTGCGCCGATGATTGTGCGGAAGCGTTCGCGATTCGCGGCGATACTTTTCTCATACGCTTCCGGCGAGCTGTAATCGCGACTCCACCGGCTCGCGCGCTGCTGCGGCGAATCGCGCAAGGCTTTGTGCGCGTACCGGTTGATCCCCGCCACCATGTGTTCGTCGAGCGGTTCGCCGAGCGTGAGCCGTTCCGTCCCGGGCAAGACATCGTGGCGTTCGTCTGCAACGGAATGCTGCGCCGAACCGAGCGCGAGAACCGACGCGAAAAGTATCGACAGCAACGAGGCGGGAGTTTCGCGCACCGGTGGGCTCCTGTGACGGCGGGGATGGCGGGTGAAGTCAGCTGCCACAGTAACGGAGGGCGCGCATTGAAACCAAGCAAATTGCGCAACAACGTCCCGAGAGCCCCGAGGCGCACTACCCCTCAGCTCGTTCGCGCGGCGGCACCATCGGCCGATCTTTGAAGTCCTGGCCGCGATCGCCGGGAGGCGGCCCCGGATGGTCGGGTCCGCCCGGTGGACCAGGTCGACGGCCGCGCGGAGGGCCGCGACGATCGTCAGGCGGGGGGCCGGGTCGGCCATCGGGTTCGCGTCGCCAGTCGCGCGGGCGGATCGGCGGCTTCAGCCGGTCCACAATCACAAACAGATCACGCAGCTCCGGCGTCTTCTGCGATGCATACTCGAACGCAAGCCGCTGTCGCTGTTCTTCCTGCGGAAGCAGTAAGAGTTCATCGCGGCGCGGCGGTTCGAGCGCAAGAAAGAACTTCTGGAGTTCGTCGTCGCTTGGCTTCAGCCGCTCAATCTGACCGCGCCATTCCGCAGCGAGGCTCCCGGCAATCATGGTTCCCAGGATCTTGCGGCGCGCCGTCGGATCGGTCGCCCCCTCCAGGAAACGGCGCTGCTGCGGATTCTCGATGGCGCCGACGAGTCTCTCGAGGGTTTCATCGCTGGGCCAGCGGCCGCGGAGGCGCGGCGCCCCCGGACCGTCGTGCTGCATCGCATGTTTGAGAATTCGGAGATGCCGCTGATGGGGGGGCGCCCCTTCGAGCTCTTCTTTCTCTTCCGGCGGCAACGGGAATTCCTCTTCGAGCACGCGCGTCACGGCGTCGAGATCGCTTGAAGCCAGTTGCGGAAGCCCGCGCAAACCATGCCATCCCCCTTCCCGCGCGCGAACCGCCGAAAGCGGGCGGCGATCGGGCCGCTCATTCTCGCGTCGCCGCTCCGCGTGGATGCGGCCGACCAGCTGCGCCCGCGCGACCGGATCGCTCTCTTTGTCAATCGATTCCCGCTGATAGGGAGAAAGCGTGGCGAGCCACTGGACGTACCCATCCATCAGGTCGCGCAAGCGGCCGCCGTTGCTTTCGTCGTCGCGAACCTGCCGGTCAAGATTGCGATACTGTTCGCGTTCCTGTTCCGTCATGCCCTGAAAACGCTCGAAGTTGCGCTCAAGCCGGGCCCGTTCGACGGCGGACATCTGCTCAATGCGTCGCCGGTTCTGATCGAAACGCGCATCGTCTCCCGCGCCGGCCAGCAGCGGCACGGCGAGCGCGAAAAGCAGTACGGCCCGCACGGGCGGCCTAATTGCGTGGGGATTTCGAGGCATCGTCAAACGTTCCCACTCTTGCCTGAAGTTCCCGCAGAAACTCAATACTTTCGACCTTGGAATAATCGTCCAGCTTCTCGATGAGCGGCAGTTCCTCGACCAGCATCCGCGATTCGTCGGGAATCCAGCGGTTCGTCAGCAGGAATCCCCCCAGCGCCGCGAGGACGAGCCCGGCAACCCAGCCGACGCAGATCGCGCCGCGGCGTGCCGCGTCGGAGCGGAACGTCGAGGAGATCGACAAACCCGACCATTGGTTCGCGGCGTCATCCCGGGTGAGGACTCCGACGGTCCGCGTGGTGAACTCCTGTCCGAGGGAAGGACGCGGAAGTTTGTCGAGCAACTCGTATGTCTTCAAAAGAAGGTTGACGTCGTGCCGAGCGACGGGACTTTTGGCGAGCGTTTCCTCGATGGAGCGCGTCGTCGCTTCGTCGAGCTCGCCGTCGAGATACGCGACGAGGTCGGCTCTCTGCTGCTGCGACAATCGACTGATCTTTTCCATCCCGATTCCCTCGACCTCATCCCCTTCGGAAAGGGGCGACGCTTATTTCACGTATTGCTCGAGCGCGCTGCGCAGACTTTCGCGCGCCCGGTAAAGCAGCGATTTCACCGCGGCAGGAGTCATCTCCATGGAGTCGGCAATATCGTCGTAGCTCATCCCTTCGAACTTGTTGAGCAACAATGCCAGCTTCTGACGCTCTTCCAGGCCGCCGAGCGCCTGCTCGACGATTGCGCGCAGCTCGACCTACGCAAACTGACGTGAGGGCATCATCCCGGAATTGTCGGCAATGACCTTCCCCCCTATCCGGAAGCTCATCGG
>JBFWWA010000282.1:0-6536 GCA_050246455.1 Planctomycetaceae bacterium | reverse complement strand
TCGATCAATTCGGATGCCGCTTCCATCGGGACGAAGGTCGAGGGCCGGACCCTCGAGAAGCGGAAGACACCGACGACTTCCAGCGGGATGACCTCTTCCGCGCTGAAGCTGCATCATGCAGAACAAGCGGTTGAGAAGCGTACTCTCGGCAAACGGAAGAAGCCGGCCTCGACCACCACCGGTCCGATCCTGATGGATCCGCGGTAGTAATGCGCAAGGAGCGGCCGGGAATATTCCAATGGAAGATCCCGGCCGCACCACGCCATCTTTGCAGTGCGCCCGGAAAGTGCGTTCACTCAGAATTCGGGCGAGAACTGGTCGATTGACTGCATTTCCGATGACAGAGACGTTCTTCGGTCGGCCTCGATTGCCGAAGCGTTCAGCAGGTGCTTGAATCTAGCTTTCCCGCTCTGAAACAATAGTGCTGGAATCCTCTGAACTCCGATTGTCGTGACGTCTTGGAATCAGGAACCGCAGTGATGCGTCTCAAACTCGCGAACGACCTCTGTCCTGTGCTGCGACACTCATTCGTGACTCGACTGGCTTCGGCGGTTGTCGCAATGGTTATCCTTTGTTCCGGGATCGAGAACGCAAGTGCAGAATCCCATCGCCCGCCGAACATTGTCCTGATCCTGGCAGACGATCTCGGCTGGGCGGATCTCGGTTGTTATGGTGCGGACCTGCACGAAACGCCGCATCTCGATCGGCTTGCGCGCGACGGCATGCGCTTCACGAACGCGTACGCCTCCGCACCGATCTGTTCGCCGACGCGCGCCGCCATCATGACCGGGCAGTATCCGGCCCGTCTGCATATGACCATCTGGCGGGAAGCGGCAAAGCGTCCCGTCAACGACCGCAAGCTCGTTCCGCCGGAAGTCGAAGAGAATCTGCCGCACGACCACGCAATGCTCTTGCCGCAGTTGCTGCACAAATCCGGGTATGCGACCGCTCACATCGGCAAATGGCATCTCGGCGATGCGAGTTATTATCCGGAAGCGTTCGGATTTGATTTCCATCTCGGCGGCAATCACTGGGGGGCGCCGGCCACGTATTTCTATCCGTACCGCGGCCCGTTCAGCCGCGAGAAGGAGCAGCGCTACGTTCCCGGGCTGCATTGGGGAAAAAAAGGAGAGTATCTCACCGACCGGCTCACCGACGAGGCGATTCAATTCATCGAACGCGCGGAGAATCCCTTCTTTCTGAATCTCTGGCATTACGGCGTCCACACGCCGATGGACGCGAAGAAGCAGGATGTCGAGTATTTCGAGTCGAAGCTGCGCCCCGAGATGAAACATCGGAACCCAACTTACGCGGCAATGCTTCGGAGCCTCGATGACGGTGTGGGACGAATCATCGCGGCGCTCAAGGATCGCGGACTTTCGGAGAATACCGTCGTCATCTTCACTTCCGACAACGGGGGCTTTCTCGGCGGGCCGGACCGGTTCATCACAACGAACACGCCGCTCCGGTCCGGGAAAGGAGCGCTCTACGAAGGAGGCGTGCGCGTCCCGCTGATCGTGGACTGGCCCGGGGTGACGAAACCGGGGAGCATTTGCCACGCGCCGGTCGCTTCGATGGATCTCCATTCGACGATTCGCGACATCCGGTGGGGCGGCAAGGTAGATCCGTCGCGGCCTGACATTCTCATGCAGGAAGCCGAGCTTTCGAAGAAAAGCCCTCCCGACGGATTGAGCCTCGTTCCGCTGTTGAAGGATCCGCAAATGCGGATCGAACGGGACACACTTTACTGGCATTACCCGCACTACTACCCGACTTCAACTCCCTGCAGCTCCATTCGCAAAGGGGACATGAAGCTGATCGAGTTCTACGAAGATCAGCACGTCGAGCTCTACAATCTCAAGGAAGACATGAGCGAAACTTCGGATCTGGCAACGAAGATGCCGGAGATGGCGAAAGAGCTGCGCGAAGAACTCCACCAGTGGCGGAAGTCGGTCAATGCCCAGATGCCGACGGTAAACGCGGCGTACAAGGCGAAGTGATCAAACCAGCTCGCGGATCGGTTCGCCGAAGGGGAGAATCGGGATCGGGCGGCCGGAGTGGTCGTTGAATGTCGCTTCGGTGTTGATGCCGAGGTGCCGGTAGACCGTTGCGAGGAGATCCTGCGGCGTGTAGGGACGCTCGGTCGGGAATTCCGCTTTCGAGTTCGTGGCGCCGACGACCTGACCCATCTTGAGTCCACCGCCGGAAACGAGCGCGGTATATGCGTTCGGCCAATGGTCGCGGCCGACCCCCTGGTTGTTGCTGCTCAAGCGCGGCGTGCGCCCGAATTCGCCGACCACCACGACCATAATCCGACGATCGAGGCCGCGCTCGAAAATATCTTCAATGAGTGCGGAGAGGGCCTGATCGAGATACAGCAACCGGCGGCGCATGTAATCGCCGAAGTGCCCCGGCCGGCCCGCGTTGCCGATGTGATCGTCCCAGTTCGTATGGTCGAGATCATTCTTCGGCGCGTCGATGTAGAGGCTGATGACCGCCGAGCCCGCTTCCGCCAGCCTGCGCGCGAGGAGGCAACCCTGTCCCCAGAGATGCCGGCCGTAGCGGTCGCGGAGCGTCGCCTTCTCTTTCGAAAGATCGTACGCGTCCGCCGCCTCGCTGCTGGTGAGCATCTGAAACGCGCGGTCGCGGTAGTTGCCGGTGGCCGACAGACTCTCCGAGAGATCAAGATCGGCCCGCAGCGTATCCATCTTTTGAAGAAGCGAGCGGCGGTCATCGAACGCGCGGACATCGCGGCCGGACGACAGATACATCCGCGGCGGTGCGAAGCTCGAGCCGTCGGGTGTCGACGGATCCCCCAGCTCGAACGCTGCGTGATGTGCCCCGAGATACGTTGGCCGGGTCATGTACAACTTGCCGGGAATGGCGACGTACGGCGGAATTCCTTTCGCGCTCAGTCCGCGGACTCGGCTCGCGACGGAACCGAAGTCGGGATGTTCGCTCTTGGAGCCCGACGTCGGGTCGAGTACGGTCGGCCGCTTGCCGGTGAGGACGATAATCCCGCCGTCGCTGTGGATGCTGACGTCGTGATGCAGCGAGCGGACGAGCGAGAATTTGTCCGCAATCTTCGCATGCAGCGGCAGAAGCTCGCAGACATCCATGCCGGGGACTTTCGTCGGAATCGGCTCATAGATGCTGCGGTATGTGCTAGGGGCCGACGTCTTGAGATCGTAGGTTTCAAGCTGCGACGGGCCGCCGTGCAGATAGAGCAGGATGACCGACGTGTCGTTCGCGGTCTTGTTCTGCTGTGTCGCCTGCAGTTCGCGGCCGCGAAGGACATCGGCCAGGGTAATGCCGCCGAGCGCGAGTGCCCCCGCCTGCAGAAAATCGCGGCGCGGCATTGGTCCAGAGCAGCGAAGGTTCTTCACCGGGGTGGGTCTCCGTTTCGGCGGAGAAATCGAGGCGGGATACATTCACGCGCAAAGAACTCTTGATGCGACTAGTCTACCGGGCAATCGCGGCGACGGGAAGAGCACGGTGAATCGCAAGGAAATCAGGAGCGCTTCGCGGCGGGTGGCGGATCCGCGTCGCTCGAGCCGTGAAGTGGCTTCACCGGCTGCCGGCTGGTTGACGGAGTGAGCGGGCGCACTGCCGGGACGTTTCCGCCGGTCTGCTCGACGTGCAGCTTGTTCGCGCGCCAGGAGTAGGCCGGGTAGGGGGAGCGTGGCGTCTCTTCGAAGAAGAAGTACGGCCGCAGAGCCAGCGCGATCTCCGGTCGCTGGTAGTAGTTGTACCAGAGATGTCCCGAGGCGATCCAGGCGGTCACATCGAGATCGAGAATGCGCGGGCTGAGCGGACCAAGTCCCATCCGGTCCCGCTTCTGCACCCCCGCTTCGCCGAGCGCGCGATGCGAGAACGGACGCCGGAAGGGATACGCGTTGAGGGCAATATCATGATTGTTCTTGACGTTGAGCAGCGACTCGACTCGGTACAATGCCCGGCCGTAACGTTGGCCCGGCACAATCCAGTGATGATCGAGCGCCCCCGCAATGAGGACGGCACGGAGCCGCGCGCATTGCTGAGGGATGCGCGACATGTAATGTCCCTGCACCTCGCCACCAGCCAGCAGATGAAGAGCGGATGCCACCGTCCGGGCGCCGTGGCTGTGTCCGACAACGCAAACCGAATGATGCGGAGGAATGCTCGCAATCAGGTCGGCGAGATAAAGAGCGTTGAACGATGCCCGACGTCCCAGGATGCCGACATCCGCCGGCGGAAGTCCGGTAATCGGGCCGTCGCTCGGCCACGAATAGAAAACGATGTGCAGCGGCCGATCCGGAGCGGCGCCCCGGATCCACTGATACATATGCGGATCTTCGTCGAGCAGATCGGTCGATTGCACGTAGCTGCCGTGGACGACGATACAGACCGGCACACCGGGTTGCAGCCATTGCTGAAACGACGGCTGGTCGCGCTTGCTGAAAATGTTGTTGCTGTCGGCGTGGTAGTACTCGAGCTGACCGGCGAAGCAGGCCTTCGCGTGCGACTGCTGGCAGCGGCGGCTGCTCGCAATCCAGAAGTCGTACGGGCAGCGGAATCGATTCGAAGGACCGGGAGGAAGAAGGGGGGATGAAGGAACGTCTTCCGGGGTCGTCGCGGGTGTCCGTACCTCCGGAGTGACAAACGTCGGAGCCTGCACAATAGGTGCCGGCTGGAAACCCGGATCAACCGACGGTCGAACCGGAGTCGGCGCAGCGCCGAGCATCGCGATCGCCGCGACGGCGAAGAGGAGAGCGGCATGGCGATGTCGGATGACGATCATGAACCGGCGGCTCTCAGCGAGGTCTCGACTTTCAAACGGGAAAACCGGCATTCAATCGACGCGCCGCAATGGGTTGTCGGCAAACTGCCGAACGGTGTCGTCACCATTCTATCCATCCGGAATGCAGTCGGACCGACAGTCTGCCTGAAGCCCGGTCAGGCGCGTTTCGAAGCGAACAAAACCCATGCAAATGCAGTTCCAGATACCTTAGCTCATTGCTGTAAACTCTGCGGTTACGGGCGGTTTTACGGTATCCCGCTGTGGCAAAAGATGACGATCAGGCGGCCTCTGCGAGAAGTGGAAGTGCCGGTTGTGCCGGGTGTATTCGTTGCGCCGGATGGAGAGAGAAACGGGGCGAATGTCGCGAACCTGTCGCGACGAGGCCGCGCCGTTATGATGGAAGCATGAAACCAAGCCGCAATCTTCATGTCGCATTGACCGTCTCGGGCATTGCATTCGCGTTCGTTGTCGGTTGCGCGGAATCGCAACCTGTCGTCGACCGGCCTGTCGAAACGGCGGCCGCGGCACCGAAGAACGAGTCCGATCCCGCTCCCGTTATCGAGACGCCGGCCGTCGTCGAGCCCCCCGCGCCGGCACCGAAAGAAATGGTCTGGATCCCGGGCGGCACGTTCACGATGGGGGGAGACAAGGCCGGACCGCCGGATGAAACGCCGGCGCACGAAGTGACGCTCGACGGCTTCTACATGGACAAAACCGAAGTCACCAACGCGGACTTCGAGAAGTTTGTCGAAGCGACGAAGTACACCACCGTGGCGGAGCGGACTCCCAAGCGCGAGGACTTCATCGGCCAGGTGGAAGACGTCTCGACCATTCCCGAAGAGAATCTCGTCGCCGGATCGCTCTGTTTCAATGAAGCGTTTGATCGCGGAACCCTGACGCGCGATCACCCGCTCTGGCCGTATCAGGTCTGGAAGTACGTCAAAGGTGCCAACTGGCGGCATCCGGAAGGACCGGATTCGTCAATCGCCGGCCGTATGAATCATCCGGTCACGCACGTTTCGTGGGATGACGCAGTCGCCTACTGCAAATGGGCCGGCAAGAGCCTGCCCACCGAAGCGGAATGGGAGTTTGCCGCACGCGGCGGAAAGAAAGGGGAAACCTACACCTGGGGAAACGAACGGAATCCCGATGGGAAATGGATGTCGAATATCTGGCAGGGAGATTTTCCCGATAAGAACGACGTCCTTGATGGCTTCAAGACCACAGCGCCGGTCGGCTCGTTTCCCCCCAACAGCTACGGACTCTTCGACCTCTCCGGAAACGTCTGGGAATGGTGCAGCGATTACTATCGCGACAACTACTACCGCGTGAGCCCGGCCCGCAATCCCTTCGGCCCCGCCGACAGCCACGATCCTAACGAGCCGGGGCTCATCAAACGGGTGCAGCGCGGCGGCTCGTTTCTCTGCAGCGACAACTACTGCATCGGCTACCGCAATTCGGCCCGCATGAAAGGAACCCCCGATAGCGGCACTTTCCATTGCGGCTTCCGCTGCGTCATCCGCGCGAACGCGTGGGATGAATACCAGAAAGCATCGACACGAAAGGTCGCGGGGAAGTAACTACGAATCTCGAACACGAGTACCGGCGGGTTGTCGGGGCTAAGGGGCACCGCCGGAAGGGTGGTCGCCATGCCCCGGAAAGCCTTTCGGAGCACAGACATTCCTCAGTACTTCCAAGATTTGTTCGGAATGCAACATCTTGCAGCGATGGAAGTTCTGACGCCTAAAACCCGGAC
>JBFWWA010000281.1:0-6555 GCA_050246455.1 Planctomycetaceae bacterium | reverse complement strand
CGACAGCAAGTTTGCCAGTTCCCAGAATCCGACGCGCACACAACCAGAAGCGGCATTCGCCCAGATGTTCACCGACATGCTCGGAAACATTCAGGCGTACATCCGGAACATCGGCCTCGCGGTCGTCTTCTCGCTGTCGCTTGTTGCGGCGAACGCGATGGCCATGTCGATGCGCGAGCGGACGACGGAAGTGGCCGTACTCAAAGCGATTGGATTCTCGCGGGCCCGGGTCCTCGGAATGATTCTGGGAGAGTCGTGCATGATCACGCTCTTCGGAGGGCTGATCGGCATCTTCCTCGGCTGCCTGTTTTTGCAGACGCTGCACGGCATCAGCTCACAGTTTTTTCCGATCAGCGTTTTCGATCTCATCGGCCCCTGGCTGCTGATTCTGCTCGCAATCGCCGCCGGGATCGGGTTCGCGAGTGGAATCGTGCCGGCGGTTCGGGCCGCGCAGCTTTCCGTCGTCGACGGCCTTCGCCGCGTCATCTGAATCAACAACAATTCCGACGTTTGAACGAGACGGACATCGTGGTTCCCGCCAAATACAATCTTCGCAATCTTCGCGTCCGCTGGGTCACCACCTTGATGACCGTGCTCGGCACCGGCCTTGTCGTCTGGGCCACGGTGCTGACGTTCGGCCTGACCGATGGGCTCGATTTCGCGCTTCGCACCAGCGGGCAGCCGCTCGACCTCATCGTCCTTCGCAAGGGTTCAAACGACGAGACCGGGAGCACCATCGAAGCAGACACCGCCCGGCAGATCGCAACGCTCGAAGGAATCGATACCGATTCCAGTGGACGGACTCTCTCTTCAATCGAGTACTCGACGATTCTCACCAAACCGCGCCGCGGCAATGCCGGCACCACGAACCTGATCGTCCGCGGACTGGACGATGTCGGTCGCGCGCTGCGACCCGATTTCAAGATCGTGGAAGGGCGCGACCTCAAGCCGGGGCTCAACGAAGCCATCACCAGCCGGAACATGGCACAAAGATTCGAGAATTGCGCCATCGGCGAAAAACTCGAAATCAACCAGGTCGACTTTACGATCGTCGGCTATTTCGAGGCAGGGGGCAGCTCGGCCGAATCGGAAGTCTGGACGGCCATTGCCGATCTCACCGGCGCCCGCCGGCAAGCGGGCGCCGTGACGTCCGTCAACCTGCGCGCGCAGGACGAACAAGCACTCGCCTCGCTCAAAACCCGCATCTCCGAAAACGATCAGTTCAACCTCCAGGCCGTCACGGAACCGGAGTACTACGAAAAGCAGATGAGCTCTTCGATCGCAATCAAGTTCATCGGCTACACCATCGCCACGTTTCTGACGTTCGGTGCAATGTTCGCAGCCGCGAACACCATGTACGCCGCCGTTGCCAGCCGTGGCCGCGAGATCGGCACGCTCCGCGCGATCGGCTTCAAACGCCGGAGCATTCTCGCCTCGTTCCTGTTCGAATCGGTCGTTCTCTGCTTGCTGGGCGGGCTGCTCGGCTGCCTCGCTACGCTTCCCTTCAACGGACTTTCGACCGGCACCGCGAACTGGGCGACATTCAGCGAGATCACGTTCATGTTTCGCTTCGGCCCCTGGGTCCTCGCTCGCGGCGTGCTGATGGCATTGATCATGGGACTTCTCGGCGGGATCTTTCCGGCCATTCGCGCCGTCCGCCTGAACATTATTGACGCGCTTCGTGAGCGATAGTGGATGCGAATGACGAGGCCGGAAGAGCCGGCCGGAAAGAACCGGCGCAGCAGGGATGGCCGCGACAACTCGAACCAGAGAGTCGGCGGATCCGCAGCATGACAGAGAATTCCGGCACCCTCGCGCACGAGGCCATTGAAGCCGTTTACCGCACGGAAGCGCGGCGGGTCTTCGCGACGCTCGTCCGCCTCCTCGGCGATTTTGATCTCGCCGAAGAGGCGATGCACGACGCCTTCGCCTCCGCGGTCGAGCAATGGCCGATCGAAGGTGTCCCCGAGAATCCGCGCGCGTGGCTCGTCTCAGCCGGCCGTTTCAAGGCGATCGACGTCATCCGCCGCCGCGCAAAGTTCGATGCCTCGCTGTCGCAGCTTGCCGACCGGCTCGATTCCGATTCGCGCACAAAGTCGGTCGAAGATCACGAAGGTCTCGAAGACGATCGTCTGCGGCTGATCTTCACCTGCTGTCACCCCGCGCTAGCCCCGGAGGCACAGGTGGCGCTCACGCTCCGCGAAGTCTGCGGGCTGACGACCGAGGAAATCGCGCGGGCCTTCCTCACTTCTCCCGCAACGCTCGCGCAGCGCATCGTCCGTGCGAAGTCGAAAATCCGCGACGCGCGCATTCCGTATGCCATTCCGCCGCGCAGCGAACTCCCCGAACGTCTCGACTCCGTGCTGCACGTCGTCTATCTCGTCTTCAATGAAGGGTATGCCGCATCGTCCGGAGAATCCCTCACGCGTGCCGATCTTTCTGGCGAAGCAATCCGTCTCGGGCGACTGCTCCAGGAACTGCTACCCGAACCGGAAGTGATGGGGTTACTGGCGCTCATGCTCTTACAGGAATCGCGGCGTCTCGCGCGGGCAACGGAGACCGGCAGCATCGTGCTCCTCGAAGATCAGGACCGATCGCTCTGGAACGCCCAGCAGATCTCCGACGGCCGGGCGCTCGTCGAGAAAGCATTCACAACAGATGGGGTCGGGCCCTATGCGATTCAGGCGGCGATTGCGGCAGTGCATGCGGAAGCGGCTGCGGCCGCTGAAACCAACTGGCGGCAGATCGTCGGGCTGTACGATCTGCTCGTTCAAGCGGTCCCCTCTCCGGTCGTCGAGCTCAATCGGGCGGTTGCCGTCGCCATGCGCGACGGCCCGCAGGCCGGGTTGAATCTGATCGATGAAATCCTCGCACGCGGGGAACTGGCGGAATACCACCTTGCACACGCCGCCCGGGCCGATCTCTGCCGCCGATTGGGACAGGCAACGGAAGCCAGGACGTCTTACCGGCGAGCCCTCGAACTCGTTCGCCAGGAGCCGGAACGGCATTTTCTCGAGCGCCGGCTGGCGGAACTTCCCGATGGAACAATTTCCTAGAAAAAGTTTGAGCGGGATGTCGAATCGCCGGGGAGCCGAACGACTAACTTGTGGAAACAGGAAATCGCGACAAAGTCCCGGGAACGCGAATTCCAACTCAACTCATCATGAAACCCCAAGTTGGAAATCGAGGAGTCATCCCATGAACCGCCCCCGTTCCCCAAGCCCGCGAAATACCGATCTCGAAAACTTCATCCGGCCGCTGGCCAACTACATCTGCGCAAACGATAAGCCTCAGGCCGCTCTGCAGAACGTTCTGGCCGCGGTGCTGCACGAGGTTCGCGAGACGAACCGGGCGGCCCGGGCTCAATTCGGCGTCTATTCGGAGAACTGCTGCTCATGAAATATCTTCTGATGATCTACGGAAACGAAGCGGCCTGGACCGAGGCGGAACGTCAGGAATGCTACGTCGAATCGACGCAGCTGACCCACGATCTCAAGGCCGCCGGGAAGTACCTGTCTGCCAACCCGCTCCACTCGGTGAAGACAGCCCGCAGCGTCCGGGTCCGTGAAGGGAAGAAGATCGTAACTGACGGACCTTTCGCGGAAACACATGAACAACTGGGAGGCTACTTCCTGGTCGACGCTCGCGACGAGGAAGAGGCCGTCGCAATCGCCGCCCGGATTCCAGGGGCCCGCAAAGGGGTTGTCGAGGTTCGTCCGGTGGTCGAATTGCCGGGCCTTCCCGAAATGCAGGCCTGAAGCACGGCCAGATCGAATCCGCGCAGTTGCCGGAACTTCGGCCGTCGACGGCTCAGATTTCTCAATCCGAAAAATTCTGTCGTGAGTCTGTCGAATCCGGCCCTCCCCGTTCGACCAGTGAATGGAGGTACCCAATATGCGTTACATGCTTCTTTGCTACGACAACGAGAAGGAATGGGAAGAACTGGGCGAAGCCGCGTTGCAGGGGGCCATGCAGGAAGCGGTTGAGCTCACCCACGAGCTCGACAAGAAAGGGCAGTACCTGCTCGCATCTCCGCTGCAGTCGGTCGCAACCGCCACCAGCGTGAAGGTCCGCAACGGCAAACATTTCATCACCGACGGCCCGTTTGCCGAGACGAACGAACAGCTCGGAGGCTTTTACCTGATCGACGTCGACAACCTCGACGATGCGATCCGTATCGCTCAGCGGCACCCCGGCGCACGCCACGGAACGGTCGAGATTCGCCCGATCCTTGAAATCGAAGGTCTGCCGCAGGAAAAACTTTCAGTCGGGGCCGGCCGGAAGGAATGAACATCGGCGCTCGGAAACCATTCCTTTTCCACTCCGAGCCGCAATCGTGGAACTGCGTAACCGTTTAACCGAAGGACACGCTATGAATACGAAATCACAGATCGTGGCTGCGTTGACACTAGCCGGATTTGTGACTCTCGCGACAACATTGGTTGCCGACCCCGCAAAGAAGAGCGAGTCGAAGAACGCCGCAGCGGAATCCAAGTCGGCGGAAGGGAAGCTTCCACCCGGCTGGACTCCTGAGGATCTGCAGGCGTACATCGAAGCGAGCACACCGGGAAAGATGCAGGAGTACCTCGGCCGGGGGGCCGGCGAATGGACCGGGAAGTCGACGATGTGGATGGCGCCCGGGGGGGATCCGGTCACTTCCGAGAGCCGGTCGAAGGTCACCTCCCTCATGGACGGGCGATACATGAAATGTGAAATGGAAGGAGAAATCCCCGGAATGGGTCCGTATCAGGGCCTCGGGTACGTCGGATACGACAACGTCGCCCGCAAATTCATTTCGACGTGGATCGACAATCACAGCACCGGCTTCATGATCGGAGAGGGATCGCTCAGCAAGGACGAGAAGGTCCTCACCTGGAACTTCACCTTCACCTGTCCGATTACGAAGAAACCGACCGTGATGCGCCAGATCGAAACGATCACCAGCCCGACGACGAAGACGCTCGTCATGTACGGACCGGATCCGAAGAGCGGAAAAGAATTCAAGATGATGAGCATTGAGCTGACGAGGAAGCAGCAGACCCGCTGAGGAATCGGAGCCGGGAGTTCGGCCTTTCCACGTTCGATTTTTTGAAACTCTGATGATGACCCAGGAAACCGCATTATGAAATATGTCGATGGATTCGTGATTCCCGTCCCGAAGAAGGACATCAAGAAGTACATGGCGATCGCGAAGAAGGCGGGGAAAGTCTGGCTCGAGTACGGAGCGCTTCAGTATTGCGAATGCGCCGGCGACGACCTCGACGTCAAATTCGGAATGCCGTTTCCAAAACTGGCGAAGACAAAAGCGGGGGAAACGGTCGTCTTCTCGTTCATCGTCTACAAATCGCGTGCGCACCGCGACAAAGTCAACGCGAAAGTGATGAAGGACCCGCGCCTTGCTTCAATGGACCCGAAGTCGATGCCCTTCGACGTCAAGCGGATGAGCATGGGGGGCTTCAACATTCTGGTCGATTTCTAGGCCCGGCCTGGTCCGGCCAAACAGCAGACGGACTGAGATTCCTGTGTCAGGGAAGAGAATCGGCCGAGGGATTGGGTGATGTCGTCAATACCCGCAGAGAGCGCTCAACCGGCGAATCACGCGGCAGTTCTGAAACAGACGAGACGTCCCATGTTCATCTATATTCTGATCGCTGTCGGGGTTCTCCTCGCTGCCTTCCTGCTGACTGCGGCGCTCAAGTCCCCGGACTTTCGCGTCTCGCGTACGCTGACGATCGACGCCCCGGCTTCCGCGATCTTTCCTCACGTAAACGATCTGCACCGATGGGAGGCCTGGTCCCCTTACGACAAGCGCGACCCGTCGATGAAACGGATCTACGAAGGGGCCGAAAGCGGCGTTGGCGCGAAGTACACCTGGGACGGAAACAGCCAGGTGGGTGAGGGAATGTCGACAATCATCGAGAGCCGGCCGAACGAACTGGTGAAGATCGACCTGGAGTTCCGCCGCCCCTTCGCCGGCACCAGTGTCGCGCAGTTCCAATTCGAGCCCGCATCGGAACAGAAAACGGCGGTCACCTGGAGCCTCGAGGGAAAGCACACCTTTTTTCCGCGAGCGATGGGGCTCATCATGAGCATGGATAAAATGATCGGCGGCGATTTCGAGGTGGGGCTGAACAGCCTGAAGTCGGTCGTCGAAACAAAGAACGCGAACTAGCCCGAATTCGTCACTCAGCGATCAAGGAGCACAACCATGTCCGCACAACCGAAGTGGATGACCGTGGCCGGCTGGGGACTGACACTGTTAGCCGGAGCCGGACTGCTCTTCAGCGCCAGCATGAAGCTGCAGAAACATCCTGAAGCGGTGAAGGGGATGGTCGAGATGTTCGGCTACGCCGAGTCGGTGGTCGTGACGATTGGAATCGTCGAGGGGGTTTGTGCGCTGCTCTACCTCATTCCCCAGACGTCGGTACTTGGAGCGGTCTTGCTCACCGGCTACCTCGGCGGCGCAACCGCGACGCACGTCCGCGTGGAGGATCAGTTCGCCGGTCCAATCATCGGCGGCGTGCTCGTCTGGCTCGGCCTCTTTCTTCGCGACCC